>JASJEC010000068.1 GCA_030064845.1 Kiloniellales bacterium | reverse complement strand
ACTGGGATTTCACCTTCGGTCTGGCCTGGGGCAACGCGGGCAGCCGGGGCAACTTGCCGAACCCCTACTGCGAGCTGATGGATCGCTTCTGCGACCGCGACGAGGGCTCCCCGGGCGCGCTGAACGTCGACTTCTTTCGCGGCGACCGGATGTCCGCCTTCGGCGGCATCGAATACCTCACGCCGATCGAAGGGCTCCGGCTCAAGGTCGAATACGACGGCAACGACTACTCGAACGAGCCGAGAGGCAACGAGTTCAACGTCAGCCTGCCGCTCAATGTCGGCGTCGAGTACAACGTCTTCTCGTGGATGCGCCTCTCGGCCGGCCTGGAACGCGGCAACGAATTCATGGTCCGGGGCAGTTTCCGGACCAACCTCAACAAGGACATGGGCGTGACCAAGGTGAACAAGTTGCCGCCGCTCCCGGTGACGCCGAGGAAAGACAGGACCGAGACTGCCTTCGCGACGTCGCCCTTCGCTTCCGCCGAACCCGACCGCGGCACCGGAGACTGGCGGGCGGAAGCGCCCGATATGGCCGGCACGCCTTCCGCCTCGGCGCCGCTCGACTCGGAAAGCGGTTCGGCGGCCGGAGGCGAGACCCTCCACGTCGTCGGCGTCCAGAGGGTCACCTTCACGGCCTCGGCGCTCTCGATCCAGCCCGTCGGCCTCCACGCCGGCATGCGACCGGTCCCGAGCCCCGACCTCGACGGGATACGCGGGCGCCTGGCGAAGTTCGACCTGGCCTCCGCGGACGCCGAGTACCGGGACCGCGAAGTCCTGGTGCGCGTGCCCCTGGGCGGATCCGCACCGACCAATGCGAGCCTCGCCACGGCGGCCCTAGACGTCGCCAACGCCAGCCCCGGCGTTCCCATTGAGAAGGTGACCTTCATCGCCGCCCGCGGCGCCGAGGAGATCGGGCGTACCAGCTTCAGCGTGGCCGACCTGAAGAGGTCCAAGTCGCTGACCCACAGCGCCATCGCGCTCGCCCCCCCGACGGATCCCAGCTGGCCGGAGCTCTTCGTGCAAGACCAGGGCGCCGAGGCGACGCCGACCAGGGTTGCGTTGGCCTCCGCCGGCGCATCGCCGGGCGACCCGGGCGCCGCGCGCTTCCCGCGCGAGGTGCTGGAGCAGGTCGCCTCCCGGGTCTTCGCCGAGCTAAAGGCTCAAGGCTTCAAGGCTGAGCGCCTCGACATGGAAGGCCGGCAGGCGACCCTGCACTTCAGCCAGGGGAGCTTCCGCAATCCCGCGATCTCGATCGGCCGCGCCGGCCGCATCCTGGCACGACATACGCCTTTCGCGATCGAGGAGTTCAGGCTGGTGATCACCAGCCTGGGCATCCCCATCACGCAGACATCGCTGTTCCGCAAGGACCTGGAGAGCGCCGTCGCCTATGAGGGCAGCACCGACGAGATTTGGCAGCACACGACGATCGAGAGCGCCGCCTTGCCGGACCGGGACAGCGGAGTCGTCAACCGCGACCGCTTCCCCAGTTTCGAATGGTACCTCTCGCCGAGGATGCGCCAGCAGATCGGCGGGCCCGACAACTTCTTCTTCTATCAGGTCTACGGCGAAGCCTTCGGGCAGGTTCAGCTGGCGCCGGGACTCACCCTCTCGGGCGCCGTCGCGCAGAACATCTACAACAACTTCGACAGCCTGGAACTGGATTCCGACAGCCGACTGCCGCGCGTGCGCAGCGACATCGCCGAGTACCTGAAAGAAGGCGACCAGTGGATCGACCGGCTCAACGTCAACTACATCACCAAAGTGGCGCCCGACGTCTACACCCGCCTATCGGGCGGCATCTTCGAATTGATGTACACCGGCGTCGGCGGCGAAGTGCTCTACCGTCCCACAGGAAAGCGCTGGGCCGTCGGTCTCGACGCGAACTACGTGTGGCAGCGGGACTTCGAAGGACGTTTCGGCCTGCGGGACTACGATGTCTTCACCGGTCACGTCAGCACCTACTACGTGATCCCCTACTTCGACATTCTCGCCGTCGCCCGCGGCGGGCGCTACCTGGCCGGGGACTGGGGCGGCACCCTCGAGCTCTCGCGGACCTTCAAGAACGGGGCTACGATCGGGGTGTTCGCCACCAAGACGAACGTGTCCGACGAGCAGTTCGGCGAAGGCGATTTCGACAAGGGCTTCTTCGTCTCCTTCCCCCTGGATCTCCTGCTCAGCTCGCCGTCGCGCCGGTCCTTCGGCGTCGTCTTCCGTCCGGTCACCCGCGACGGCGGACAGCGGGTGGCCACGCCGACCCCGCTCTACGGTTTCACCGAAGGGGCAGACTTCCGGCACATTTCCGAGGGCTGGGACGAGCTGCTCGATTGACCGCTTACGGGCGACCGGCCCCGTCACGCGCGGATGGGCCCCTTCTAGACGGGCCCCCGCTAGTTGTGTTGGTGGCGGTGGCTTTCCCCGTCGTGGCTGTGCACGGCCTTGGGGTGATCCCAGCCCTCGCAGTGCCGCAGTTCGTGCTCCAGCGTATGGGGGTCGCCCTTGGGGACGGCGATCTCGCACCAGGGCTGCTCTCCGGGATCCAGTTCGCTGTCCCGGGGAACCCGTGCGCAGCCATGGATCGGGGAGAAGGTCAGCACGGACAGCGTGGCCATCAGGGGATCGACGCGGGCCGCCATCTCGAGGCACTTGCCCCAGGCGGTGATCGGCCTCTCGTGCATCGTGATCTTGATGTCCTCGCGCTTGCGCGGTTTTTCGATACCCGGAAGCAGAGCGGCCCGCGGCCCCTCGCGCACCGGCATGGCGGTGCAGGCGCCCAGGCCCAGCATGGCGAAGCCGGCGAGCAGCAGGACCCCGAAACGGGTGGCCCTGCGGCAACGACGTGAGCCGATTGGGTCCGGGAAAGCGGTGGGTGATAGGCCTCGCGTTTTCATGGAGGCCTTGTCGCATCTGGCTATGAAAATAGAGTTAGTCGATAAAATGCAATCTATTCTGGCCTCGCCGCCGCCGGACGGGGATTCCCCCAAACGCCACCGTCGAGCGGCGGCCGGGAAGGGATCGGCTTCACCTCGAGCGCGCGCGGAATACTTCTGGATTTTCGGGGTCCGCCCCCCGCCCTCATGGGTCTGCGAATGGATTGCCTAGCGCGATTCCAACCGCCTGGGTTCTGCTCTAGACTGCCGGTTCAGGCGATGGATCGATTCGGGAGCAAAAAAGTGTCAAAGCGCGCGCGCCGGCTCCCGGTTGCCCTGCTTCTCCTGACCGCTGCCTGCGGCCCGCGCCTGCTCACCACGGAAGATGTCGCGGCCATGACCGAGACGGAAAAGGTCAGCGCCTGCCAGGAGGCCTATGCGCTCAGGACCCGGACGACCAGCGAGTGCCTCTCGGCCGGCGGTGTCGACCAGAGGCGGCTATGCCGGCAGAGGGTCCGCTGGCACAACAACATCGGCGTGACCAACTACGTCATCCTGGACTGCACGCGGGTCGACTTTCTGGAGTAATCTCCGTCGCTGGCCGCGCCCGGGACCGCCGGCTGTTTCAGCTCTCGCGCAGTTCGCGCTTCAGGATCTTTCCGATCGGCGATTTCGGCAGGGTCTCCCGGAACGTGAAGGCCTTGGGCCGCTCGACGGCCGAGAGGTGCTCCTCGAGAAAGGCCTGCAGCACCTCCGCAGTGATCTCCTTGCCGGCGACCGGCACGACGAAGGCCTTGACGACCTCGCCCCAGTAGTCGTCGGGAACACCGACCACCGCGGCTTCGGCGACAGCGGGATGGCGGCACAGGGCCGCCTCGATCGCGCTGGGATAGACGGTGTAGCCGCCGACCATGATGACGTCCTTCAACCGGTCGACGATGAAGAGATAGCCCTCGCCGTCGAGGTAGCCCAGATCGCCGGTGAGCAGGCGGCCTCCGACCAGAGCCCCGCGGGTCATCTCCGGCTTCTGCCAGTAGCCGGCCATGATCTGGGGACCCCTGAGGGCGACCTCCCCGGTCTGTCCCGTCGGCAAGGCCGTCCTGGGCTCCTCCAGGCTCAGAATCTCGATCGTTGTGGCCGGGAGCGGCAAGCCGACCGATCCGGTCTTGTCCCGCCCCGCCAGAGGGTTGCCGCAGGTCGCGACCGGGCCGGACTCGGACAAGCCGTAGCCCTCGGCCACGGCCACGCCCGTCATCTCCTCAAACCTTTCTCTCAGATCGAGCGGCAGGGTATCGCCGCCGCTGATGCAGATCTTCAGCGAGGAGAAATCGGTTCTCATCGCCAGGGGCGTCTCGAGCAGGGCGCGCAGGATCGTGGGGACCGCCGTGAAGAAGGTCGGTCGCAGCCGATGGATCGTACGCAGTACTTCCTTGGGCTCGAAGCGCGGCAGGATGATCAGCTCGGCGCCGAGCGCGATACCCAGGTTCATGACCGTGGTCAGCCCGAAGGCGTGAAAGAAGGGCAGGACGGAGAGGATGCGGTCCCGCCCCGGCGTGGCCTTGGTGAACCAGTTACGGCATTGCAGCGCATTGGCCAGCAGGTTGCGGTGCGTCAGGGTAACGCCCTTCGGCGATCCCGTGGTGCCCGCCGTGTAGAGCAGCACCGCGGCGTCGCGGCTGGGATCGACCGTCGCCGGAGCCGCGACCGGGGGATCGGAGACCATCAGCGACTCGAAGGCGACGTGACGGTCGTCGCGCGGTATCGCCTCGCACAGAGCGCGCTTCGTGACGCGGAACAGCAGTGACTTGAAAAAGGGCAGCGCGCGATCGAAGCGGCAGACCACGATCTTTCGCAGCGGCGCCTGGGCGAGCGACGGGGATACCTTTCGGTAGAGCGCTTTCAAATCGACCGTCACCAGGATCTCGGTGCCCGAGTCAGCGACCTGCTGGGCCACTTCCTCGGCCGAGAGCAGCGGATTGTAGGTCACCACCGTCCCGCCCGCTTTCAGCACGGCGAAAAACGCGATCGCGAAGTAGGGGCAGTTGGGCAGGCAGAGACCGACCCGCACGCCGCGCTCGACGCCGAGTCTGCGAAAACCCTCGGCAGCACGCTCCACTAGGCGACCCGTCTGCTCGTAGGTCAGAACCCGCCCCATGAACTCCAGCGCGGGCCGCTGCCCGAACTCTCGGCGCGCTTCATCGAGCAGGCTCCAAAGCGGCCGGTCGGGAATCTCCAGACGCCAGGACAAGCCCGTCGGGTAGGACGCCTCCCAAGGACGCTGCGCCGCGCTATCGCTCTGCGCCGCCGCGGGGGACGTGGGCTCCACAGGGGGAGACCCTTGGCTTCGACGTTCTGCTCGCACCTCGTGCCTCTCGGTTCGGACCGCCAAAATTAGCAAGTCCTCGGAGCGGGAGCTTGATACAAATCAAGAACATGGTCGCTTAAGCCGGCAAGATGATCTCATGGCGGTCTCAGCAGGACGTGCGAAGCAAAGCGAGGACGCCCGAGGCGCCGAGCAGGATCGGGAGAGACTGCTCGGGATCGTGCGGCGCCTCGTGGACGACTTGCACCCGCGGCGGCGCGCCGGCTTGCCGGTCGATCTGTCGAGCCGCCTGGACCGAGACCTGGGGATCGACTCCCTCGGCCGCTCCGAGCTCCTGCTCCGGATCGAGCGCGGCTTCCAGGTGCGCCTGCCCGAGGAACTGCTATCCGAAGCCGAGACCGTCGCTGACCTGCTGAGCGCCCTCGAGACCGCGGCGCGGCAGCCTGCCGCGTCCGAGTTGCCGTCACCGGTGCCGACGGCGCCGGACCTGCCTTTTGTCGCGGAGACCCCCGACCTGGCGCGCACCCTGCCCCAGGCGCTCGACTGGCACGTCGCCCAGCACGCCGACCGGCCGCACGTCACGATCCTCAAGGACGAGCAGAGGGTAGAGGCGGTGCTGACCTATGGCGCGCTGGCCGCGGAGGCCAAGGCCGTCGCGAGCGGCCTGCGGGCCCGGGGTGTGGCCTTCGGTGACCGCGTCGCGCTCATGCTGCCGACCGGACGGGATCTCTTCGTCAGCTTCTTCGGGGCGCTCTACGCCGGCGCGGCCCCGGTGACGATCTATCCGCCTTTCCGGCTTACCCAGCTCGAGGAGCACATGCGCCGCCAGGCCGGGATCCTGCGCAATGCCGGCACGCGGATCCTCGTCGTATCTCGGGAGACCAAGGCCGCGGCCGCCCTGCTCGAGCTGCAGGTCGAGACGCTCGATGCCGTGATGACGGCGGGCGAGCTCGCCGCGGAGGTCGACGCCGACCTGCCGCGGGTTGCCGACGGCGCGGCGACCGCCTTCATCCAATACACCTCGGGCAGCACCGGGGATCCCAAGGGCGTGGTCCTCAGCCACGACAACCTCCTGGCCAACATCCGCGCCATGGGACAGGCCCTGGAAGCCAAGTCCTCCGACGTCTTCGTCAGCTGGCTGCCGCTCTACCACGACATGGGCCTGATCGGCGCCTGGCTCGGCAGCCTATACCACGCCTGTCCGCTCTACGTCATGTCGCCCACCGCCTTCCTGGTGCGGCCCGGCGCCTGGCTATGGGCGATCCACCGCTACCGGGCGACGATCACCGCGGCGCCCAACTTCGCTTTCGAGTTCTGCGTCAGAAGGATCGAAGAAGACGCCCTCGACGGTCTGGATCTCAGCTCGCTACGCGTCGTCGCCAACGGCGCCGAAGCGGTCAGCGCGAGGACCCTGGGGCGTTTCGCCGAGCGGTTCCAGCCCCACGGCTTCCGGCCCCAGGCCATGATGCCGGTCTACGGCCTGGCGGAGAACGCGGTCGGCCTGGCCTTTCCGCCGCTGAACCGAGGCCCCCTGACGGACCGGGTCGAGCGGGCGGCCTTCACGGCCCGGGGCGAGGCGAAACCAGCGGCGCCGGACGATCCGAAAGCCATCGAGTTCGTGGCCTGCGGCCAGGCGCTGCCGGGCCACGAGATCCGCGCCGTGGACGAGACCGGGCGGGAGGTCGCCGAGCGGCGCGAAGGCCGCCTGCAGTTCCGCGGCCCTTCCTCGACCCGGGGCTACTTCAACAACGAGACTCGGACCCGCGAGCTGTTTGACGGCGCGTGGCTCGAAACCGGCGACCGGGGCTATGTGGCCGGCGGCGAGGTCTACGTCACCGGGCGGATCAAGGACATCATCATTCGCTCGGGCCGCAACGTCTATCCCGAGGAGGTGGAGGAGGCGGTCGGCGAACTGGCCGGGGTGCGCAGGGGCTGTGTCGCGGTCTTCGGCAGCACGGAGGCAGACTCCGCCACGGAGAGCATCGTGGTGCTGGCCGAGACCCGCGAAACCGATCCGGCGAAACGGCAGTCGCTGGAGCGGCAGGTCCTGGAAACGGCGACCGAACTGCTCGGCATGCCGCCGGAGCGCGTGGTTCTGGCGCCGCCGCGCAGCATCCCGAAGACCTCGAGCGGCAAGATCCGCCGTGCCGCTGCCAAAGAGCTGTACGAATCCGATCGGGTCGGCAGGCCCTCGCGGGCGCTCTGGCTGCAGATCCTGAGACTCGGCCTGCTGGGGGCGGTGCGTCGCCTGCGGCGCTGGTGGCATCTCGCCACGGAACTCCTCTATGCCGGCTATTTCTGGTCGGTCATGGGGGTCGGACTCACCCTGATCTGGCTCTTGGTCTGCGCGGTTCCTCGCCGCGCCTGGCGCTGGCCGGTGCTGCGGGCGGCCGGGCGGCCGGTACTGCGCCTCGCCGGTGTCTGGCCCGAAATCAACGGTTGGGAGCACGTGCCCGCCGCGGGCGCGGTTCTGGTCTCTAACCATGCCAGCTACCTGGATCCCATGATCATGGCGACCCTGCTGCCGGGTGCGCCGGTGTTCGTCGCCAAGCAGGAGCTGGCCCCGCAGTTCTTCGCCGGGAACCTCCTGCGCCGGCTCGGTGTGCTTTTCGTCGAACGCTGGTCGCCCGAACGCGGCGTCGCCGACGCCCAGGAAGCCGCGGACCTGGCGAGAGGCGAGCGGCTGCTGGTCTTCTACCCGGAGGGAACGTTCAAGCGCGAGCCGGGTCTGCTGCCGTTCCGGCTCGGCGCCTTTGTGGTCGCCGCGGAGTCCAGCCTGCCCGTGGTGCCCGCCGCGCTCCGCGGCACGCGTTCCCTGCTGCGCGGCGACGGCTGGTTCCCCCGACGCGGGCGCGTCACCCTGGAGTTCGGACCCGCCATCGAAGCTTCGGGCGAGAGCTTCGACGCGGCCTTGGAGCTGCGGGCGAAGGCGCGCGCCTGGGTCCTTGCTCACTGCGGCGAGCCCGACCTGGATCGCGAGGACTTCTAGGCTCCTGGCGAGCCGGCTTCTCTTCCTGAAGGTTCAGCCTCTCCATCATCTCTTCGCGCGTGACGCAGTTCTGAGAGCTTGCCGGCTACCGTGAGGGAGCAGGTCTCTTCGGACGTCCAGGACGGCGTCGGCTGACAGCGCCTCGCCTTCGCGAATCAAGTGGGATCAAGCCTTCCGAAGCGGCGGTTTGATCGGAATCAAAGCTGGGCCTGCGCCGCGCAGCTATAATCCAGGCATGATATCGAAGCAGCGGAGGATCGCGGTTGCGCAATAGCTTGGTTGCAGGCGCGAGAGCCGGCGAAGTGGCTGGCGATACCCCCGGCAATCCGGCCGGGAGCCGTTTCCGCACGACGCCGGTAGCGGCCTGCGGTTACGTATCAGCAGTGCCTTCGCCGAACGTCAGATCATCGCGCAGCGCACCCTCGAGGTCTTCGCCTCCTCGGCCAGCCGCGGCGGGCCTCGTCCGCCGGGTCGCGAGACTGGAACCCCTCGTCTGCATAAAGGGCTAAACTGCCGTCAAACGAACCGGGAGAACGAGAACCACCATGGATGTTCCGCTGCAGATTTCCTTTCGCAACATGGACAAATCGGACGCGATCGAGGCGAGGGTGCGCGAGCGCGCCGAAAAGCTCGAGAAGTACTTCGGCCGCTTGACGAGCTGCCGCGTGGTCGTCGAGGCGCCGGACCGGCATCACCGCAAGGGCAAGATCTACCACGTGCGCATCGACCTGGGCGTGCCCGGCAAAGAGATCGTGGTCAGCCGCCACCCCAAGAACAATCATGCCCACGAGGACGTCTACGTCGCGATCCGGGATGCCTTCGATGCCGCGCGCCGTCAGCTCGAGGACCATGGCCGCAGGCTGGAAGGCAAAGTGAAGACCCACGAGGTTCCGCCCCACGGCAAGGTCTTGCGGATCTTCCCCGAGGAGGGCTACGGCTTCATCCAGTCCTCCGACGGCCAGGAGATCTACTTCCATCGGAACAGCGTGCTGCGCGACGCCTTCGGCAAGCTGTCCCCGGGTGACGAGGTGCGCATCGTCGTGGCCGAGGGCGAGAGTGCCGAAGGGCCTCAGGCCAGCACGGTGGATCCGCTCGGCAAGCGGCATATCGTCGACTAGGGCTCTCAGGCCGGCCGCGAGGTCCCCTGTCGACCCTTCGGGCCCTGAATGGCCGTCTAACGGGCCGACAGGCGCGGCTAGAGCAGATCGCGATTGAATGGACTCGCCTGGGGCGGTCCATTCAATCGCGTGAATCCGCTCTAAGGCCCCGATGATCCCGACAGCCCGATCTTGACGTGGCGCAAGGACGGACTGGCGATTCACGGCTACTTCAACAATGACTGGGATGCTCGTACCGTCGAGCGCGCAGGGTCTCTAAGCCGCCTTCTCGCCTCGAGCGGTGCCGTCGCTCCCGGAGCCGGCCAGCGGGAATGAGCCGAGACCTCCCAGGTTCGCTCTGATCGCGGAGTGACGAGAATGTTCGGAAAGCAGGTCGATCTCTTCGAATTGGTCGGTTTCAAGGTTCGCGCCGATGCGAGCTGGCTGATCCTGGCAATCCTGGTGACCTGGTCCCTGGCCAAGGGCTACTTCCCCCTCTACTACAGCGGGTTCCAGACGGAGACCTATTGGCTCATGGGGGCCGCCGGGGCGATCGGACTCTTCGTTTCGATCATCTTCCACGAGCTCTCGCACGCTGTGGTGGCGCGCCACTATGGTTTGGAGATCAAGGGGATCACGCTTTTCATCTTCGGCGGCGTCGCCGAGATGGAGGCCGAGCCGTCTCATCCGATGACCGAGCTCTTGATGGCCGTCGCCGGGCCGATCGCCAGCCTGATCCTCGCGGCCGGCTTTTATCTCCTGTCGGTTGTCGGCGAGGCCGGCGCCCTGCCGGTCAATGTCCTGGCCGTCCTGCGCTATCTCGCCCTGATCAATCTGGTGCTCGCCGTCTTCAATCTCGTTCCGGCCTTCCCCCTGGACGGTGGTCGGATGCTGCGCGCCGTTCTCTGGCAGTGGAAGGGCGACCTGAGATGGAGCACGCGCCAGGCGACCCGCAGCGGGGAGATCTTCGGGCTCTTTCTGATCGCGATCGGAGTGCTCAACATCGTCGGCGGCAACCTGGTCGGCGGCATGTGGTGGTTCGTCATCGGTCTGTTCCTGCGCGGCGCCGCCAATGCCTCCTACTATCAGCTGATCAGCCGCCGGCTGCTCGAAGGCCAGCCACTGGCGAGTTTCATGACCCGCGACCCGGTCACCGTACCGCCCGATCTCTCGCTTCGCGACCTGATTGAGGACTACATCTACGCGTTCCATCACGACTTCTTTCCGGTCGTCGACGGCGATCGGGTCCTTGGCCTGATCAGCGTCAAGCACGTCAAGCACGTGCCGCGCAACGAATGGAACGACCGGAAGGTCTCGGAGGTCATGCAACCGGCGTCGGACGACAACAGCATCGCCCTCGGCACCGAATGCGTCGCCGCCCTCTCGGTCATGCGCCGCAGCGGCAACAGCCGGCTTCTGGTGGTCGACGGCGAACGCCTCGTTGGCGTGATCGCCTTGAAGGATCTGCTCGAGTTCCTCAGCCTGAAGATCGACCTGGACGAACCCGACGTGCCGCGCTTCTGAGTGCCGGCGAAGAGATGGGAGACGGTGACATGTCCGAGCAGAAGAACCGCGTGAGCATCAAGTGCCCGCAATGCGATCATCCGATCGTGACCCTGCCCGAAGGTTACGATCTGGAGGAGGGCCTGATCTGCCCCGGCTGCGGCGCTCTGGTCGAGCCGCAGAGCCCCTTCGAGGCCCTGGTCGAGCGCACCGAAGAGACGATCTCCAAGCTGATCGGCAAGAAGCGCCACTGATCGAGAAGGCACGCGTGCCATGCCGTCCCCGGACTGCGCAGCGCCCGCCCTCGCCTATTTGGCGCGGGGCTGGTCGGTGATCCCGGTCGAGCCGGGAGGAAAGCGGCCCCTGGTGCGCTGGGAGGCTTTTCAGAACCGTCTGCCGGCGGCATCGGAAGTCGAGGGCTGGTTCAGCCGTTGGCCGGGCGCGAACCTGGCGATCGTGACCGGCGCGGTCTCCGGCCTGGTCGTGCTCGACGTGGATCCGCGCCACGAAGGCGACGAGAGCCTGCGCGCGCTGGAACGGGAGCACGGACCGCTGCCGCCTACGGTGGAAGCCTTGACCGGTGGTGGCGGCCAGCATCTCTACTTCGAGCACCCCGGCGGGGTGCTGCGCAACAAGGTCGGGCTGGCGCCGGGTATCGACCTGCGCGGCGACGGCGGCATGGTGGTGGCGCCGCCGTCGAGCCACGCCTCGGGCCGTCCCTACGCGTGGGAAGTTTCGCACCATCCCGACGAGACGCGCCTGGCGCGGATGCCGTCGTGGCTGCTGAACCTGGTCCGGGGCGACCGGGACCATCCCGGCCACCCGCTGAGCCATTGGCGAGGCCTGGTGCGCGAGGGCGTTCCGGAAGGGTCGCGCAACGACACGATCGCCTCGCTGACCGGCCATCTGCTGTGGCACGAGGTGGATCTGGAAGTCGTGACCGAGCTGCTGCTCTCTTGGAACCGTGTGCGCTGCCAGCCTCCCCTTTCCGACGAAGAGGTCGTTCGCACGGTGAGAAGCATCGCCGGCACCCACGCCAGACAGCGCGCCAGGGATCGGGGTGCCTAGAGCGGATCATGTTTGGAACCACTTCGTGGTCTCTAACTAAACATGTGAATCCGCTCTGCTTTGGAGGTTTAGTGCAGATTCACGGGGTTTGATGGATCGCCTCCGGCGATTCAGTCAAACCCGGATCTGCTCTAGGCAGGTCGAGACCTTGGCGATGCTCGCCAATCTTCGCGCCGACCCCGAGCATCCCCTAGGGATCGGAAGTAGCCGGGCAATCCCGTCTTCCAGCGCGAGTGATAATGCTGGGCTTGCGGGCTTAGTCCATGGCGTGACAGCGAGGGTTTCCCGCAGTGTCCAACACTAGAGGCGATACGTGACCTCGTCGGCGCGGAGAGAACAGCCGGAGCGGTACCGCTATCTGGCGCCCCTAGCGGCGGCCGGGACCGGCGTGCTGGTCGGCTCGGCCATCGTCGCGACGCGCTATGTCATCGGCCAGACCGATCCGGCTTCGCTCGCCCTGCTACGCTATCTGCTCGGCGTGGTCCTACTGCTGCCGCCGGTCCTGATGTCGACGCGGGTGCGCTTCGCTCGGCGCGATCTCCTGCCGGTCGCGCTGCTCGGCATCGGCCAGTTCGGCATCCTGATCGCGCTTCTGAACTTCGGCCTGCAGTACATCGCCTCGGGCCTCGGCGCGCTGATCTTTGCGACCTTCCCGCTGCTCACCCTCGTGCTCGCCGCGCTGCTGCGGGCCGAGGCCATGACGCTGGCCAAGCTGGCCGGCGTGGTCCTTACCATCCTCGGCGTCGCCTGCGCGCTCGGCGAGCAGCTCTTCTTGCCGGAACTCGACGCCGAGCTCTGGATCGGCGCCGGGGCGGTCTTCGCCAGCGCCTTCACCGGCGCGCTCTGCAGCGTTTTCTACCGGCCCTATGTCGCCAGGTACCCGCCGCTCCAGGTCGGCGCCTTCGCCATGTTCGCCTCGGTGCTGTTTCTGGCGGCGCTGGCCGCCGGCGAGGGCTTCTTCGACGAGGTGCCCGAGTTCACCCTCGGCGGCTGGCTCGCCATCCTCTTCATCGGCGGCAACTCGGCACTGGGCTACTACCTCTGGCTCTGGGCGCTGCGGCACACCACGCCGACCAAGGTCGCGGTCTTCCTCTCGCTCGGTCCGGTGACCGCGACGGTGCTGGGCGCGGTTCTGCTGGGGGAGACGGTCAGCGGGCTCTTCCTCGCCGGCCTGGCCTGCGTCGCGCTTGGGCTGGCGGTGGCCCACCGGCCGGGCTGAGCGACTTTACTGATGACCTTGAGGCCGGCGTGGTCGAGTCGTAGATCCTGATCGGCGACAGTCTTCCTCGGTCGTGGGTCCGCGCCGGATAGCGGGATTTTTTGCGCTGCACAAATTGTGTGCAGGGTGCTCACGAGCGAGGCCGCTGATTCGTCAAAACCGCAATACTTTCAAGAAAATTAGAGTGTTACGTCGCTATCAGGCGTGGCCGCGCCATGCCGTTAACGGCCGTGAGGGAGCACTGCTGCCTAGCGGAAGGGCGCAAAAAAAGCTTGTAATGCTGCGATGCGAGATGAGAACCTGAACGCCGTTGGCGGGATCGGGTGAGTCGTACAGCCTGACGATTGTCCCCCAACCGCTCGCCAACGACGCCTATGGCGTTTCCTCCCGAAACTCGGACCACGCCGCCCTAACGGCGTGGTCCTTTTTTCGTTCCGAGAAGCACGAACATCTAGCTTAGCGCCTTGGACCCAAGTCCCGCAATCCCGAGTCGCATCTCCGGGCGAGGAAATCCTTGACGCTGCCCGCGCCGCGTTCGACGCTTGCCGCCTCGAGCAGATCAGAGCGCGGTTCGTTTCGCCTTTCGCCATGCCCCAGTTCGACCGGTCCTTCTGCGACAGCCTGGCGGCGCTTCTCGCCTGGCGGCGCGACGTGCGGCGCTTCCGGCGGGATCCGGTGGACCCGGCGACCTTCGCGCGGCTGCTCGATCTCGCCAGCCTGGCGCCCTCGGTCGGCAACGCCCAGCCCTGGCGCTTCGTCACGGTCGACGACCCGGCGCGCAGGGCGGCGGTGATCGAGAACTTCGAGCGCTGCAACCACGCGGCGCTCGGCAGCTACAGCGGTGAACGGGCGGCGCTCTATGCGCAGCTCAAGCTGGCCGGCCTCAAGGAGGCGCCGGTGCACTTGGCGGTGTTCGCGGACGAGGATCCGGCCGCCGGCTGCGGCCTGGGGCGCGCGACCATGCCCGAAACGCTGCGCTATTCGGCGGTGCTCGCGGTCCATACCCTCTGGCTCGCCGCCCGGGCCGAGGGAATCGGTGTCGGCTGGGTTTCCATCCTCGATCCTGCGGACGTCGCCGCGGTGCTCGAAGTGCCGGAAACTTGGGCTCTCGTCGCCTACCTCTGCATCGGCCATCCGGAGGAAGAGCATCTGGATCCCGAGTTGGAACGCCACGGCTGGCAGGCCCGCGAGCCCCGAGGAAAAATCGCTCTGGCGCGCTGATGCCGCGCGTTCGGGGGCCGCGCTTGTTTTGTTTGTCATCTTCCTTTGAACTGGCTTAGTGTCGGTCCCGCGACGGTTTTCCGCGGGATCCCGAAGGGCCCCGTCGGAAATGAAGAGGGAACGGGGTGCGGCGGCCCTTGATAGGCGGCCAAGGCCTCGACTGCCCCCGCAACTGTGGGCGGGTGGCCGGCGTCGGTCATGCCACTGGGCAACCGGGAAGGCAGGGCGCAAGGCCGTAACCCGCGAGTCAGGAGACCTGCCGTCGCGCGCGCCTTTGCGAAACCGCCGGGCGGGGCGAACCGGCGGGAAATGGGGCGGCCGCACGGCGGCACGCGCCCGCTTCGCAAATGGCATGGGTTTGGGGGTGGAAGGGAGTCGCCCATGCCGACCGATCGATCAGCCGCGGCCGTCGCGCTGCCTCCGGTCACGCTCGTTCTGGGCGGGGCGCGTTCGGGCAAGAGCCGCCACGCCGAATCCCTGGTCGAGGCGCAGGCGGGTCCCTGCATCTACCTGGCCACCGCCGAGGCCGGCGACGCCGAGATGACCGAGCGGATCCGCCGGCACCGCGCGCGGCGGGGCTCGCGCTGGCAGACGATCGAAGAGCCGCTGGACCTGGCCGGCGCGCTCAGCCGCGCCGCGCGGCCCGAGGCGGCCGTCCTGGTCGACTGCCTGACGCTCTGGCTCAGCAACTTGATGGGCGCGGAACGGCCGATCGAGCAGGAGACCGAGCGTCTCCTGGCCGCCCTGCCCGATCTCGCCGGGCCCGTGGTCTTCGTGTCCAACGAGGTCGGCCAGGGCGTCGTGCCGGTCAACGCCTTGGCGCGCGCCTTCGTCGACCATGCCGGCCGTCTTCACCAGGCCGTGGCCGGTGCGGCCCAGTCGGTCCGCTTCCTGATCGCCGGCCAGACGCTCGTCCTCAAGCAGGCTTGATGGGAATACCACCATGAAACGAGAGACCAAGATCCCGGCGACGGTCATCACCGGCTTCCTCGGCGCCGGCAAGACCTCGACCATCCGCCACCTGCTGGCGACCGCGAACGGCACGCGGATCGCCCTGATCATCAACGAGTTCGGCGACCTCGGGATCGACGGTGAGATCCTCAAGGGCTGCGGCGTCGAGGGCTGCGAGGAGGACAGCGTCATGGAGCTGGCCAACGGCTGCCTCTGCTGCACCGTGGCCGACGACTTCGTCCCGACCATGGAGGCGCTGCTCGACCGGCCCGAGCCACCCGACCACATTGTCATCGAGACCTCGGGCCTGGCGCTGCCGAAGCCCCTGGTCAAGGCCTTCAACTGGCCGGAAATCCGCACCCGGGTCACGGTCGACGGCGTCATCACGCTGATCGACGGGCCCGCGGTGCGCGACGGCCTCTTCGCCGGCGATCCCGATGCGGTCGACGCCCAGCGCCGGGCCGACGAGGCGCTGGACCACGACAGTCCCCTGGAAGAGCTGTTCGAGGATCAACTCTCCGCCGCCGACCTGGTGGTGCTGAACAAGTCGGATCTCCTGTCCGCCGACGAGTTGATGGCATTGCGGGACGAGATCGGCGGACAGCTCCGGCGCGAGGTCAAGGTGGTCCAGGCGGCCCACGGCGCGATCGACGCGGCGGTTCTGCTCGGACTGGACGCGGCGGCCGAGGATGACCTCGACCAGCGGCCCTCGCACCACGACAGCGCCGACGATCACGACCACGACGACTTCGCGAGCTTCGCGGTGGACCTGGGCGAGGTCGCCGACCCCGCGCCCCTGCTGCAGGGCCTGCGGCGGGTCGCCGCCGAGCACGGCATTCTGCGCATCAAGGGCTTCGCGGCGGTCGCCGGAAAGCCCATGCGCCTCGTGATTCAGGGCGTCGGCGGGCGCTTCCAGCACTACTTCGACCGAGACTGGCGCCCTGCGGAGCGCCGCTCGACCCGACTGGTCGTGATCGGCGAGGCCGGCATGGACGAAGCCGCGATCCGCGCGGGACTGGCCGCGAGCTAAGGCGCAGCCATGCACCTCCTGCAGGCCAAACCCGGCGCGATCGCCGACGGCTCCGAGGCCGTGGACCTGGGGCAGACCCCGGGGGACATCGTTGTCCTGTCGGCCGCCGACACCGATCTCGCCGCCCTGGCGAACGCCCGCGCAGGCTTCGGCGAAGGGTTCCCCAGCCTGCGCCTCGCCAACCTGATGCAGCTTTCCCACAACCTCTCGGTCGATCTCTATCTCGATGGCGTGCTGGCGAAGGCGAAGCTGATCGTCGTGCGCCTCCTGGGCGGCGTCTCCTATTGGCCCTACGGGATCGAGCAGCTGACGGACCTCGCCGAGGAGAGAGGCATCAAGCTCGCCCTCCTGCCCGGCGACGACCAGCCCGACGCGGAGCTATCCCGTCTCTCCAACCTGCCGCCCGAGGGCTGCCACCGGCTCTGGCAGTACTGCGTGCACGGCGGGCCGGAGAACGCCCGCAACTTCCTGGCCTATGCGGCCAGCCTCGGCGGCGCAGAGGGGTCCTGGATCGAGCCGCGGCCCTTGCTGCGCGCTGGTCTCTACTGGCCGGGGCAAGATCAACCGAGCTTGGAAGACCTGCGCGCACACTGGGCCGAGGGCGCGCCGGTCGCCGCGATCGTTTTCTACCGGGCGCTGCTCCAGGCGGGCAACCTGGCGCCGGTCGACGCCCTGATCGACGCGCTGCGGCAGGAAGGCGTCAACCCGCTGCCGGTCTACTGCGCCAGCCTCAAGGAGCCGGTTTCGGCCGAGACGGTGGCGAGCTTGCTCGGGGAGGCCAAGGCCGGTCTGGTGCTCAACGGGACGGGCTTCGCCGTATCCTCGCCGGGCGCAGCCCGCAGCCCGACGCCCTTCGACGCGGTCCCTGGGCCGGTGCTGCAGGTCGTCTTCTCCGGCGGTGGCCGGGACTCCTGGGCCGAGGGCACCCAGGGCCTATCGGCCCGCGACATCGCCATGAACGTCGCGCTGCCCGAAGTCGACGGACGCGTCCTGACCCGTGCGGTCTCTTTCAAGGGGGAGGCGCGCTACGACGCCGCGACCCAGTCCTCGGTCGTGGTCTACGAGCCGGTGCCGGACCGCATCGCCTTCGTCGTTGAGCTGGCCGCCCGTTGGCTCGACCTGGCGCGCACGCCGCAGGAGGAACGGCGGATCGCCCTGGTGCTGGCCAACTATCCGAACCGGGACGGTCGCATGGGCAACGGCGTGGGGCTCGATACGCCCGCCGCAACCGTCCAGGTGCTGCGCGCGCTGAAGGAAGACGGCTACCGGGTGGAAGAGATTCCCGCGGACGGCAATGCCCTGGTCGAGCGACTGCGCGAAGGTCCGACCAACGCCGGTGTCGCGGCGCGTGTCGTGCGCGAGAGCCTTTCGCTCGCCGACTATCAGATCTTCTTCGCTTCGCTTCCCGATTCCGTGCAGGTGGCGGTAAACGAGCGATGGGGCGCGCCGGACGCCGACCCGTTCTTCCTGCCGGGCCGGAGCGATTGCGGCGCCTTCGCGCTGCCGGCCTTCCGCTGCGGCGCGGTCGTGGTCGGACTGCAGCCGGCGCGCGGCTACAACATCGATCCCCAGGCGAGCTATCACGATCCCGACCTGGTGCCGCCGCACGGTTACTTCGCGTTCTACGCCTGGCTGCGCCATCAGGTGCGGGTCCAGGCGGTCGTTCACATGGGCAAGCACGGCAATCTGGAATGGCTCCCGGGCAAGGCCCTGGCACTCTCGTCGGGCTGCTTCCCGGAAGCCGCCTTCGGCGCCCTGCCGCACCTCTATCCTTTCATCGTCAACGACCCTGGCGAGGGCACCCAGGCCAAGCGCCGGGCCCAGGCGGTGATCGTCGATCACCTGACCCCACCCCTGACCCGCGCCGAGAGCTACGGGCCGCTGGCCGAGCTGGAGCGCCTGGTCGACGAATACTACGAGGCTTCCGGCGTCGATCCGCGCCGCCTAAAGGTGCTGGCCAAGGAGATCCTCGACCTCACCCGTTCCAGCGGTCTCGACAAGGACTGCGGCATCGCGCCGCAGGAGAGCAGCGAAGAGGCGCTCGCCAAGCTCGACAACTATCTCTGCGAGCTGAAGGAGATGCAGATTCGCGACGGCCTGCACGTCTTCGGTTCCGCGCCCGAGGGCGAGCAGCTGACCGACCTGCTGGTGGCGCTCACCCGCCTGCCGCGCGGCTCGGGCGAGGGTGGCGGCGCCTCGCTGCTGCGCGCCCTGGCCCGAGATCTGGGCTTCGGGGGCTTCGACCCTCTGGATTGCGCGATGGGCGATGCTTGGAAGGGTCCAAGACCCGGCGCGCTGATGGGGGAGGCGCCGTGGCGTACCCAGGGCGACACGGTCGAACGGCTGGAGATCCTGGCCGCGGATCTGGTCGCCGATCGCCGTCACGCCGACCCGGCTTGGGAACGGACCCTGTCGGTGTTGGGTGCCATCGAGACCGAGCTGCGTCCCGCCGTCTGCCGCAGCGGCACGGCCGAGATGTGCGGCCTGCTGACCGGTCTGGAGGGGCGTGTGGTCTTCCCCGGCCCCTCCGGCGCGCCGACCAGGGGCCGCCCCGAGGTCTTGCCGACCGGGCGCAACTTCTACTCGGTCGACACCCGCGTGGTACCGACGCCGGCGGCCTGGACGCTCGGCTGGAAGTCCGCCTGCCTGCTGTTGGAGCGCTACCGCCAGGAGCAGGGCGACTGGCCGAAACGCCTGGCGCTCTCGGCCTGGGGAACGGCGAACATGCGTACCGGCGGCGACGACCTCGCCCAGGGTCTCGCACTGATGGGCGTACGTCCCACCTGGGAAGTGACCTCGCGCCGGGTGACCGGCTTCGAGATCCTGCCGCTCTCGGTGCTCGACCGGCCCCGGGTCGACGTTACGCTCCGGGTGTCCGGGTTCTTCCGTGACGCCTTCCCGGCGCAGATCGACCTTTTCGATTCCGCCGTACGCGCGGTCGCGGAGCTGGACGAGCCCGAGTCGATGAACCCGCTGGCCGCACGCGTACGCGCGGACCGGGCGACGCTGGAAGCGAGCGGGTACGACGAGAAAACCGCGGCCCGCCGCGCGGCCTTCCGCGTCTTCGGCTCCAAGCCGGGCGCCTACGGCGCGGGCCTCCAGGCCCTGATCGACGAGCGCGGCTGGGAAAGCGAGGCGGACCTGGCCCGCGCCTATCTCGCCTGGGGCGGCTACGCCTACGGTGCCGGGGCGGCGGGCGCGCCGGAACAGGGCCTCTTTGAGGCGCGGCTCTCGGAAGTCCAGGCGGTGTTGCACAACCAGGACAACCGCGAGCACGACCTGCTCGACTCCGACGACTACTATCAGTTCGAGGGCGGGCTGACGGCGGCGGTCCGACATCTCTCCGGGCATCAGCCGGCGGTCTATCACAACGACCATTCGCGCCCCGAAAGTCCGAAGATCCGCACGCTGGAGGAGGAGGTCGCCCGGGTCGTCCGCGCCCGCGTGGTCAATCCGAAATGGATCCAAGGCGTCATGCGCCACGGCTACAAGGGCGCCTTCGAGATGGCGGCGACCGTCGACTACCTCTTCGCCTTCGCCGCCACGGCGCGGGCCGTCGCCGATCACCACTTCGACCTGGTCTACGAGGCCTACCTGGAAGACGAGGCGGTGCGCGACTTCCTTGAAGAGAACAACCCGGCGGCGCTGAAGGAGATGGCCGAGCGCCTGCTCGAGGCCCAGGCGCGAGGCCTCTGGGCGCCGCGCTCCAACTCGGCTCACGCGCGCCTCACCGGCTGGGCCGAAAAGGCGCTGGAGGAGGCATCATGACCGAGAAGACGGCTCGAAGTGAGATGGGCCAAGACGAGATCAACGCCCGGGCCAACGAGAAGGCGCGCAAGCGCAAGGCCGCGCGCGACAAGATGCTGGCCGACAAGACCAAGGAGAAAGGCCTGCTGATCGTCCACACGGGCAAGGGCAAGGGCAAGTCGACCGCGGCCTTCGGCCTGGTGTTCCGCGCCATCGGCAACGGCATGCGGGTCGGCGTGGTGCAGTTCGTGAAGGGCAAGTGGGAGACCGGCGAACGCCACGTCCTCGAGCGCTTCCCCGAGCAGGTCGAGATCCATACCATGGGCGAGGGCTTCACCTGGGACACCCAGGACCGTGCCCGCGACATCCGAGCGGCGCAGGCGGCCTGGGAGAAATCCAAGGAGATGATCGAGGCCTGCCGCGGGCCCAAACCGCGCTACGACCTTATCCTGCTCGACGAGCTCAACATCGTGCTGCGCTACGACTACCTGCCGCTCGACGAAGTCGTCGGCTTCCTCGCCGACCGTCCCGAGGACCTGCACGTCGTGGTCACCGGACGCAACGCCAAGGAGCCCCTGATCGAGGCCGCCGACCTGGTAACCGAGATGGCCCTGGTCAAGCATCCCTTCCGTGAGCAGAATGTTAAGGCGCAGAAGGGGATAGAGTTTTGAGCGCGGTCCCCGCTCTCATGCTGCAAGGCACCGGCTCCGACGTCGGCAAGTCGCTCCTGGTCGCGGGTCTTTGCCGCGCCTTCACGCGGCGAGGACTCCGGGTGCGCCCCTTCAAGCCGCAGAACATGTCGAACAACGCGGCGGTGACGGTCGACGGCGGCGAGATCGGCCGGGCCCAGGCGCTGCAGGCCCGCGCCGCGGGGGTCGCCCCCGTGGTTGATATGAACCCGGTGCTGCTCAAGCCGCAGAGCGAGGTGGGTGCGCAGGTCGTGGTCCAGGGCCGGGTGGTCGGCGCCGCCAAGGCGCACGACTATCAGCAACTGAAGCCCACGCTTCTGCCCCGCGTGCTCGAATCCTACGAACGCCTGTCCGGCGAGGCCGACCTGATGCTGGTCGAGGGCGCCGGCAGCGCGGCGGAGGTCAACCTGCGGGCGGGCGACATCGCCAACATGGGCTTCGCGCTGGCCGCTGGGGCGCCGGTCGTGCTGGTCGGCGACATCGACCGGGGCGGCGTGATCGCCAGTCTGGTCGGCACGCACCGCCTGCTGACGCCGGCCGAGAGGGCGCTGCTGGCGGGCTACGTGATCAACCGGTTCCGCGGCGACGTCAGCCTGTTCGACTCCGGCCTCGCCATCATCGGCCGCGAGACCGGCCTCGAGGCCTTTGGCGTGGTGCCCTACTTCGCCGAGGCGCGCGCCCTGCCCGCCGAGGACGCGCTCGCCGTGCAGAACCCCGAGGCGCCGGGCGCGGGCGCGATCAGGATCGCCGTGCCGGTGCTGTCGCGCATCGCCAACTTCGACGACCTCGATCCTCTGATGGCAGAGCCCGAGGTCGCGGTCGACTTCGTCGAGCCCGGCCGCGCGCTGCCGGGCGACGCCGACCTGGTGATCCTGCCCGGGTCGAAGGCGACCCTGTCCGACCTCGCCTTCCTTCGGAAACAGGCCTGGGATCAGGACATCGCCGCCCATCTCCGCCGCGGCGGCTGGCTGCTCGGCCTGTGCGGCGGCTACCAGATGCTCGGCCGCCGCATCGCCGATCCCGACGGCATCGAGGGTCCGCCGGGCGAGGCCGAGGGCCTGGGCCTGCTCGAGACCGACACGGTGCTCGGCGGCGACAAGAGGCTGGTCGAGTCGCGCGGGGTCGAGTTGGCGAGCGGCGAGTCCGTCCAAGGCTACGAGATTCACATCGGCAGGACGGAAGGGCCGGGCCGCGCGCGGCCTCTGCTGCGCCTTGCCGGTCAGGACGAGGGCGCCGTCTCGGCCGACGGCAAGGTCGCCGGCTGCTACCTGCATGGACTTTTCACGTCCGACAGCTTCCGGCGGGCCTTCCTCGCACGGATCAAAGTTCGTGCCCACAGCGGCCCGGCCTACGACGCCCTGGTCGAAGGCACGCTCGACCGCCTGGCCGATCACCTGGAGAGTCATCTCGACCTCGATCGCCTGCTGGACGCCGCCGCGCGGACCGCTCCGCTCCGCACCGCCAACCTCGGATAGACCGCCATGCCCGTCGTCGTCCACGAGCCCGCCTTCGAGCGCCTGTCGCCAACCGAACTGGCCGCCTGGGCCAAGATCCCGACCACGATCCTCGTCGACGACACCGACGGCGCCGCCTTCGTCGACCCGGACATCCGCGCGCTGCCACAGGGCGTCGCCTTCGCCGGACAGGCCCTGACCGTCGAGGCGCCGCCGGCCGACATCTCGGCGGTGCATCACGCGCTGACCCGGGGCTGGCCGGGGGCCGTCATGGTGATCGCGGCGGGCGGCCGCCGGGATACGGCGATGGTCGGCGAGATCGTCACCAGCGCCGCGCGCACCGCCGGTTTCCGCGGCATCGTGGTTGACGGCGCGGTCCGAGATCCCGCGAACCTGCGCCGCTGGCACGACATTCCGGTGTTCTGCCGCTGGACCATGGCGCGTGGGCCGCACCGCCAGGAGGGCGGCGAGATCAACGGCACCGTCGTCTTCGGCGGCGTGACCGTGCAGCCGGGCAGCCTCGTCATCGGCGACGACGACGGCCTCGCCGTGGTCCCCCTCGCCGGCCGCGAGGCCTTGCTTGCCAAGTGTCAGGCCCACGCTGCCTTCGAGGAGGAGGCGCTGGCCCGGGTCGCCGCCGGCGAGACCACCGTGGCGGTCTTCGACGTACCGCCGCCGGACAAGATCGGAAGCAAGTAGCCAATGGCCAGAAACAAGCCGCCCCTCTTGTCATGCCCGGGCTTGACCCGGGCATCCAGGGTTGCCAGCCGCCCCTGGATTGCCGGAAGCGCGAAGCGCTCGGGCTTCGCCCGTCCGGCAATGACAGCAGTTTACGGAGACTGGGAGAGCAACAATCCCACGACCGCGAGGGCCGCCAGCACGGCGCCGCAGACGAGGTAGAGACGCAAAGAAGCATGCAGATCGGCAACTCCCAGATCCCGGCGGCCGTCGCCCATCCAGTGGTCGTCGACGCCCTGCGCGCCGTAGCGCCGCGGCCCGGCCAGGGCGAAGCCCAGGGCGCCGGCGAAGGCGGCCTCCGGCCAGCCCGCGTTGGGCGAGCGGTGCTTTGGCGCGTCGCGCAGGCTGCCTTGCAGGGCCCGACCCGGCGCGGCGCCCGGCAGCAGGCCGGCGGCCAGCACGACGAGGACGGCGGCCAGGCGTGCCGGAACCCAGTTGGCGGCGTCGTCCAGCCGGGCGGCTGCGCGCCCGAAGTAGAGGTAGCGCTCGCTGCGGTGGCCGATCATGGAGTCAAGCGTGTTGACCGCCTTGTAGGCGCAGAGCCCCGGCAGGCCGAGCAGGAGATACCAGAAGACGGGCGCGACCACGCCGTCGGAAAAGTTCTCGGCCAGGCTTTCGACCGCGGCCCGGGCGACGCCGGCCTCGTCCAGGCTCTCCGGGTCGCGGCCGACGATGTGGGCGACCGCGGCGCGGCCCTCGGCGAGGCCGCGGTCGAGTCCCTCGGCGACGGCGCGGACATGGTCGTAGAGTCCGCGAAAGGCGATCAGGCTGCTGGCCAGCAGCGCCTCGACGAGCCAGCCGAAGGGCCACTGCGCCAGTACGAAGGCAACCATCCAGGCCAGCGCCAGCACCAGGGCGACGATCGCGTTGAGCGCGAAGAGACCGGCCAGGAAGCGCTCCCTCGGCGCCCCGCCCTCCCGGTTCAGGCAGCGGTCGGCGAGATCGACCAGGCGCCCGACCAAGACCACGGGGTGGGGGACGCGCCGGTAGAGCCAGGGCGGGTCGCCCGCAAGCGCGTCGATCAGCAGCGCGAGCAGCAGGATCGCCCAGGGCGCCATGTCATGGGGATGTATCACGGCCATGGCGGCACCTTGGTCCCGGCGATGACCCGGGTCAACGCCAGGCAAGCGAAAGGAAAAGGGCTATGAACGGGAATGGGAGCAAGACCGGCGTCATGGTGTGCGGCCACGGCAGCCGGGACGTCGAGGCGGTGCGCGAATTCGATTCTGTCGCGCGGGGCATCCGCGAGCGGCTGCCGCAATACCAGGTCGAGAGCGGCTTTCTGGAGTTCGCGACTCCGATCATCCGCGACGGCCTGGACCGCCTGCGCGAGAGCGGGCACGACAAGGTACTGGCCGTGCCGGGCATGCTCTTCGCCGCCGGGCACGCGAAGAACGACATCCCTTCCGTGCTCAGCACCTACCAGGCCCGGCATCCCGAAATGGAGATTCACTACGGACGCGAGCTGGCGATCGACGGCAAGCTGCTGGGCGCGGCCGGCGCGCGCATCCGCGAGGCCCTGGAGCAGGCGGAGGGCGAGGTGCCGCTGCACGAGACCATGCTGGTCGTGGTCGGGCGCGGCGCCTCGGACCCCGACGCCAACTCCAATGTCGCCAAGGTGATGCGCATGCTCTGGGAGGGGCTCGGCTTCGGCTGGGGCGAGACCGCCTACTCCGGGGTCACCTTCCCCTTGGTAGAGCCGGGCCTCGAGCACGCGGCCAAGCTCGGCTACCGGCGCATCGTTGTCTTTCCCTACTTCCTCTTCACCGGCGTCCTGGTCAAGCGGATCTACGACTACACGGACAAGGTGGCCGCGCGGCATCCGGAGATCCAGTTCGTCAAGGCGCCCTACCTCTCAGACCATCCCCTGGTGCTCGATTCCTTCGCCGAGCGGGTGCAGGAGATCGAAACCGGCGACAACAACATGAACTGCAAGCTCTGCAAGTACCGAGAGCAGATTCTTGGCTTCGAGGCCGAGGTCGGGCTGCCCCAGGAGAGCCACCACCATCACGTGGAAGGCATCGGCACCGATGCTGACAAGCACGACCACAGCCATAGTCACAGTCACGGGCACAGCCATGGCCACGCGCACGCCGGCGACCAGGCGCACAGTCACAGCCACAGTCATAGTCACAGCCACGGCCATGGCCATGGACATAGCCACGGGCATCACCACCATCCCTATCCCCACGCCGACCACCCGCTCGGCCCGCGCTCCATGAAGAAGCGCGCCCAGGGCTAAGGGCATGATGCTTACGTTCACCTTCTCTCACTTGTCATGCCCGGACTTGATCCGGGCATGCAGGGATGCCGGCCGCCCCTGGATTGCCGGAAGTGCGGAGCACTCGGGCTTCGCCCGTCCGGCAATGACAGTGGAGCCTGTTCCACGACATAGGCACTACCCATGACCCAGGAGGCCGCCATCGACTACCTGCGCGACCCGGAGGAGATCTACCGTCGGTCCTTCGCGGCCGTGCGGGCGGCGACCGACTTGTCGCAGGTGCCGGCGCCGCTGGTCGGGGTCGTGCTGCGCCTGGTCCATGCCTGCGGCGAGCCGGAGATCGTCCGGGACCTGTCCTGGAGCGGCAAAGTCGGCGAGTCCGCACGCGCTTCCTTCGACCTCGGTGCGCCCATCCTGGTCGACTGCACCATGGTGGCGGCGGGCATCATCAGGAGCCGCTTTCCCGGCGACATTGACATTCTCTGCACGCTCAACGACCGTCGGGTCCCGGACCTGGCGCGGGAGCAGGCGACGACCCGCTCGGCGGCGGCCGTATCGCTCTGGCGTCCTCATCTGAAGCGGTCGGTGGTTGCGATCGGCAACGCGCCGACCGCGCTCTTCCGCCTGCTCGAGGAGCTACGGGACGGCGCGCCCAGGCCCGCGGCGATCCTCGCCTTTCCGGTCGGTTTCATCGGCGCCGCGGAGTCGAAGGAAGCGCTGATCGAGGCCGACCTCGGCATACCCTACCTCACCCTGCGCGGCCGGCGCGGCGGCAGCGCCCTGGCGGCGGCGGCCGTCAACGCGCTGGCGGGCGGTGCGGCATGATGCCCTGGCTCTCCATCGTCGGGCTCGGCGAGGACGGGCTGGGCGGGCTCGACCCGGCGGCCCGCGCCCTGGTCGACCAGGCCGAGGTCCTGGTCGGCGGCAAGCGCCACCTCGCCATGGTGCCGGACGACGGCCGGGAGCGGCTGACCTGGACCAGCCCGATCCGCGACCTGGTCGAGGAGATCGCCGGCCGGCGCGGCCAGAAGATCTGCGTGCTGGCGACCGGCGATCCCATGGCCTACGGCATCGGCGTGACCCTGGCGCGGCACGTCGAGCAGGAAGAGATGGTCGTCCTGCCGGGCCCCTCGGCCTTCTCGCTGGCCGCCGCGCGCCTCGGCTGGAGCCTCGCCGACGTGGAGTGCCTGACGCTGCACGGCCGGCCGCTGGCACTGCTCCACGCTTACCTGCAGCCCGGCGCCAGGCTGCTGCTGCTTTCCGAGAACGGCGAGACCCCGGGCCAGGTCGCCGAACTGCTGACGGCAAGGGGCTACGGCGAGAGCCGCCTCGCCGTCCTGGAGCACATGGGCGGCGAGAAGGAGAGGCTGATCGAAGGGACCGCCGCGGCCTGGGCGCGGGACGATCTCGCCGACCTCAATACCGTCGCGGTGGCTTGCGTGGCCGGAGCGGGCGCGGCCCTGCTGCCGCGCACGCCTGGCCTGCCCGACGAGGCCTTCCGCAGCGACGGACAGCTCACCAAGCGCGAGGTGCGCGCGGCGACCCTGGCCGCGCTGGCGCCGGTCCCCGGACAGCTGCTCTGGGACGTCGGCGCGGGCTGCGGCTCGATCGCGATTGAGTGGATGCGCGCCGCGCCGCGGGCGCGGGCGATCGCCATCGAGCGGCATCCGGACCGCTTGGCCTTCATCGCCGAGAACGCGGCCGCGCTGGGCGCGCCCAAGCTGGAGATCGTCGCGGGCGAGGCGCCGGGGGCGCTGGCCGGACTGGAGGCGCCGGACGCGGTCTTCGTTGGCGGCGGCGCCGGCACCGACGGTCTCTTCGAAGCCTGTTGGCGGGCCCTGAAGCCGGGCGGTCGGTTCGTGGCCAACGTGGTCACGCTGGAAGGCGAGCAGGCGGTTGTCGCCTGGCGCGACGCAATTGGCGGCCGGCTCACCCGGATCGCCGTCTCGCGGGCAGAGGCGGTCGGCCCCTTTACCGGCTGGCGGCCGCTCATGCCGGTCACGACCTACGCGGTGACCAAGCCATGACCGGAACCCTCTATGGACTCGGCATCGGCCCCGGCGATCCCGAACTGATCACCGTGAAGGCGCTGCGCCTCCTGCGCGCCGCGCCGGTACTCGCCTACCCGGCGCCGGAGAAGGGCGAGAGCCTGGCCCGCGCAATCGTCGCCGACCTGCTGCCCGGCGGACAGGCGGAAGTCGCGATCCGCATGCCGATCGAGGTCGCCCGCTTCCCGGCGCAGGAGGTTTACGACCGCAGCGCCGCGGAGCTCGGCGGTCACCTCGCTGAGGGCCGCGACGTCGCCGTGCTCTGCGAAGGCGATCCCTTCTTCTACGGCTCCTTCATGTACCTCTTCGGACGCATGGCCGAGGACTTCCCCGTCGAGGTCGTGCCCGGCGTTTCCTCGCTGACCGCCTGCGCCGCCGTGCTCGGCGCGCCCCTGGCGGCGCGCAACGACGTCCTGTCGGTGGTGCCGGGGCCCCTGCCGGACCCGGAGCTGAAAGCACGCCTCGCGGATTGCCAGGCCGCCGCGCTAATCAAGGTCGGCCGGCACTTCCCGCGCATCCGTTCCGTGCTGGAGGAGCTCGGTCTCGCCGGCCGGGCGCGCTATGTCGAGCGCGCCACCATGGCGAGCCAGAAGATCCTGCCGCTCGACGCGGTCGACCCGGCCGCCGTGCCCTACTTCTCCATGATCCTGGTCCACACGCGCGGGGAGGCCTGGGCATGAGCGCCGCCGCCGAGACCGTCGTCTTCGTCGCCCTGACGGGCAAGGGCGCGGAGCTGGCGCTGCGGCTCGCGGAGTCCCTGCCGCGCGCGGAGGTACACGGCCTGGCCGGGCGGGCCGATGCGGCCCCGGTGGTTTTCCGGGATACCCTGGAGCACCTGAGGGATTTGTTTCTGGCCGGGCGGCCGATCGTCGGTCTCTGCGCCGCCGGAATCCTGGTGCGGGCCCTCGGGCCGCTCCTCTCGGACAAGCGCGCGGAGCCGCCGGTCCTCGCGCTGGCCGAGGACGGTGCGGCGGTCGTGCCGCTGCTCGGCGGTCATCGCGGCGCCAATGCCCTGGCGCGGGGGCTCGGGGCCATTCTGGCGGTCGCGCCGGCGATCACCACCGCAGGCGACCGCCGCTTCGGTGTCGCGCTGGACGACCCGCCGCCGGGCTGGCGCCTGGCCAATCCCGAACACCACAAGGCCTTCGGTGCCGCGCTGCTCGACGGCGCGTCGGTTCGGTTGGAGGGCGCGGCGCCCTGGCTCTCCGACAGCGGAATCCCTTTCCGCGACGACGGCGCGCTCAGCATCCAGGTGACCGTGGAGCGGCGCGCGGGCTCGGATCTCACCTTGATCTATCACCCGGCGCGCCTGGCGCTCGGTCTCGGCTGTGAGCGGGGTGCGGAGGCCGAGGAACTGATCGCCCTGGCGCGCCGCTGCCTGGCGCAAGCCGGGCTCGCCGAAGCCGCGGTGGCCGGCGTCTACTCGCTGGACTTGAAGGCCGACGAAGCGGCGGTGCACGCGGTCGCCGAAGCGCTCGGCGTCGAGGCCCGGTTCTTCGATGCGGACCGACTGGAAGCCGAGACGCCGCGACTCTCCAGGCCTTCGGACTTGGTGTTCCGCGAGGTCGGGTGTCATGGGGTCTCCGAAGGTGCCGCCTTGGCGGCGGCCGGGCCGGAGGGCAGGTTGTTGGTCGAAAAGACCCGCTCGACGCGCGGGACCTGCGCCGTCGCCCTGGCGCCCGGGCAGATCGGGCCGGTCGGCGCGCCGCGCGGCCGTCTTTCCGTGATCGGTCTGGGGCCCGGTGATCCCAACTGGCGCACGCCGGAGGTCGAGGCGGCGGTGGCCGGGGCCTCGGACCTGGTCGGCTACCGGCTCTATCTCGACCTGCTCGGCGGCCTCGCCGAGGGCAAGCGGCGGCACGACTACGACCTCGGCGAGGAGGAGACGCGAGTCAGGGCGGCCCTCGACCTCGCCGCCGCGGGCCGCCAGGTGGCCCTGGTCTGCTCCGGCGACCCGGGCATCTACGCCATGGCGGCCCTGGTCTTCGAACTCCTCGACCGCGCGGACCGCCCCGAGTGGAAGCGGGTCGCGATCTCGGTCGCCCCGGGCCTCTCGGCCCTGCAAGCGGCGGCCGCGCGCATCGGCGCGCCCCTGGGTCATGACTTCTGCGCCATCTCGCTGTCCGACCTGCTGACCCCCTGGCCGGCGATCGAGCGACGCCTCAAGGCCGCCGCCGAGGGCGACTTCGTGGTAGCGCTCTACAACCCCGTCTCCCAGCGGCGCAAGCGCCAGCTCGAGGCGGCGGTCGAGATCCTGGGCCGGGCGAGGCCGCCGGAGACTCCGGTCGTGCTCGCCCGCCGCCTCGGCCGCGAAGGCGAGACGGTCGAGGTGATCGATCTGAAGGAGCTGACGCCGGCGCGCGTCGACATGCTGACGGTCGTGCTGGTCGGCTCGCGTGAGACCCGGCGCGTGGCGCGCGGTGACGGCGGCTGCTGGGTCTATACGCCGCGCGGCTACGCCGCCAAGCGGGCCGACGACCTGGAGGCTTCGGCATGACCGTACATTTCATCGGCGCCGGGCCGGGCGCGGCCGACCTGATAACCCTGCGCGGCCGCGACCTGATCGCCGCCTGCCCGGTCGTGCTCTATGCCGGGTCGTTGGTACCCGAGGAGGTTCTGGCCCACGCGGCGCCGGACGCGCGGGTCCTGGACACGGCGCCGCTCACCCTGGACGAGATCGTCGAGGAGATGCGCCGCGCCGACGGGGACGGCCAGAACGTCGCGCGGGTGCACTCCGGCGACCCTTCGCTCTACGGCGCCATCGCCGAGCAGATCCGCCGCCTCAAGGAACTCGGCATCGCCTACGACATCACGCCGGGCGTGCCGGCCTACGCCGCGGCTGCGGCGCTCCTGGGCCAGGAGCTGACCCTGCCGGGGGTCAGCCAGACCGTGGTGCTGACCCGCACCGCCATGAAGGCCTCGGCCATGCCGCCGGGCGAGGAGCTCGCCGCCTTGGGCGCTTCCGGCGCGACGCTCGCGATCCACCTCTCGGCGCGCAACCTCAAGCACGT
>JASJEC010000067.1 GCA_030064845.1 Kiloniellales bacterium | reverse complement strand
CCCGCCTTTCCCGCCGGTTCCCTTTTCCTCGCCGTGGTCGACCCGGGCGTCGGCAGCGACCGGCCGGCGCTCGCCATCGAAGCCGGCGGGCATTGGTTCGTCGGGCCCGACAACGGGCTCCTGGCGGTCGCCGCGAAGCGCGCCGAGACGGCCGCGTCCTGGGCCATCACCTGGCAGCCCGATCGCCTCTCCGCCTCGTTCCACGGCCGCGACCTTTTCGCCCCGGTCGCCGCACGGCTCGCCCGAGGCGAGCCGCCGCCCGGGGAGCCGCGACCGCTGGCTGCGCTGGTCGGCGCCGACTGGCCCGCGGACTTGGCGCGGATCGTCTACATCGACCGCTTCGGCAACGCCATGACCGGGCTGCGCGCCGCGGCGCTCCCGGCCGGAACGCGCCTCCAGGCCGGCGGGAAGAGCCTCGCCGCCGCAAGGACCTTCAGCGATGTGGCGCCCGGCGGGCCCTTCTGGTACGAGAACGCCAACGGGCTGGCCGAGATCGCCGTCAACCAGGGCCGCGCGGACGACCTGCTGAATCTGGCCGTGGGAGATCCGGTCGCCGTGCAAGCGCCATAGCGGAAGGGACCGACGTGAGTTCGAACGTACTCCGGCAGCGGGGTTTCTGGATCGGCGTATGCGCCATGGCGATCGTGGTCACGGTCTCCAACATCGCCGTGCAGTACCCGATCAACGACTGGCTGACCTGGGGCGCGCTGACCTACCCGATCGCTTTCCTGGTCACCGACCTGACCAACCGGGCTCTCGGCGCCGCGACCGCCCGCCTCGTGGTCTACGCCGGCTTCGCGCTCGCCGTTGCTCTTTCCGTCTACTTCGCCGGCTGGCGCATCGCGCTCGCCTCGGGCAGCGCCTTCCTGGTGGCCCAGCTGCTCGACATCGTGATCTTCGACCGCCTGCGCAGAGCGGCGTGGTGGCAGGCGCCCCTGGCCTCATCGGGCCTCGCCTCGGCGGTCGACACGGCCCTGTTCTTCTCGCTCGCCTTTGCCGGCACAGGAACCCCCTGGATCACCTGGGCGATCGGCGACTACGGCGCCAAGATCGCCATGGCGCTGGTGCTGCTGCTGCCGTTCCGCGCCCTGATGCCGGCGACCCGGCCGGAGACGGGCGCGAGCCTCTGAACCGCGCCGAGCAAAGCGCTTGGGCGTTCCCCCGCTTTCCCGTTAGACTTTCGGTCTTAGTTGCGGTTCAGAAGGTGATTGAATCATGCAAATCGTCATCGAACAGAGCGAGTTTCGGGACCTTTCGCCGCAAACCCAGCGCGAGCTGCTCGAGCGCCTTTCGGGCCGTCGGCTCGCAGACGCCGCCCCGCGTCGCAAGCGCAGCGATCTTCATTGGCGCCGTCCGGTCGATCTCTCGCCGGCGCTGACGACAAAGCTGCTGCACGGACTGGCCGAGCCGCACAGAAAACGACTCGCGCTGCTCGCCATCAAGGGGGGCAGGGCCAGCATGCAGGACCTCCTCGAGGTCACCGGCGACAGCGACTGGCACGTGCTGTCCTATTTCCAGAGCGTGCTCACCCGGCGTCTCCGCCGCCTGATCGAGGACCCGGAGCGCAAGGCCGAGCTTCTCAAGTGGGACTTCGACTCGACCAAGTGGAACAGAGACCGCACGGACATCGTCGACGGCGTCTACTACGTCAGCGAAGGCACCGCCGACTCGCTGCGCCAGGTCCTGAAGCACAGCGCCTGATCAGCGCCTGCAAGCGAGATCCGAAAGCAGATCCGGGTTTGATGGTGTCGCAACGGGCGGTGCATCCCGGCGTGAGCGACCCCAAAGCCTTCGTCGGGACGGGCGATCCCCTGCTCGCCGTGTTCCGGGTGCGCCGCGGCTCTAGAATTCAGTCTACGCGTCGCACGGGTGACCCGGAGCTCTCCTCGTAGGGAACTCCAAGGCGTAGGGAACTCCAGGTCCTTTTCATTCTCGCAGGGGGGCAGCGCGCCCCGTTGATTTAACGGCCGCTTCGATTAGTCTGTCGCTCCCTTGAACCAGCGGACTTTCGCCATGTCGATGGGCTCTTGGGGCTTGAGGGAATCACGGCAGCAGCGGCGACGACAGCGGCGCAAGCGGGTCTTCGTGGCGCTCGCCATCGTCCTGCTGGCCGTCGTCTCCGCCGTCTACGCCTACCAAGTCGGCACGCTGCGCGCGCAGAAACCGCTTGCGGAGCTGGAGCAGGCGCTCGCCCTCCTCAAGACCGAGCAGGTGTTCCTCGCCCGCGAGAACGAGGAACTGCGTTCCCGGGTCGAGGCCGCCGGACCGGCGCTCGCGCTCAAGGCGCGGCTGGACCGCGGACTGCCCGGCGAGCAGGCGGAGGCCCTGGTGAAGGCGGTCGGCGAGCGCCTGGACGCGGGCGTGCCGGCCGAGCGCCTGGCCTTCGCGATCGCCGCCATCGGTCCGGGCGGTCCGTGCGACGGGCAGAAGGTCACGAAGCGGCTCATGGTGCACACGCCGCACACCGCCGGCGGTTCGCCATCTGTGGTGTTCGGCGAAGCCGTGACCGTAACGGCGGGGGGTGCCAGCATCCTCGGTCCCGCGGGCAAGCCCGAGCCGCGCTATGATCCCGCGCAGCCGGTCAGCCTGGCCTTCGAGGGCGCGGCCGGCGAGATCGCGCGGACCGGCGGCGTTCTGCCGCTCGACCTGGCGCTGGTCGCCGCCGGCGACGAATTCCGCTTCACCGCCACGCCCGGCGCGCCGGGCTTCGTCGAGATCACGGGCCGGCGCTGCGCCTTTCCCTGACCATTGCCCCCTGACCATTGCCGCCGCGGGTCCAGGTGCTAGTGTAATTGCCAGTTGGGGAGGCGAAACCTGATGAGCAGCGACGAAGACACACGCCCGAGCTTCGATGTATCCGAGATGACGCGGACCTGGACCGAGCTCGCCGAGCAGAGCGGCCGTGTGGTCCAGGCCTTCCTTGAACGACAGGACCACGGCCACGAGTTCTCGATCGTCGACCCGACCAGCGTGATGGCCGCTTTTGGCGCCGCCGCCTCGCGCATGGCGGCCGATCCGGCACAGATCGTCGAGGCGCAGATGCGCCTCTGGCAGGACAGCCTGAAGCTCTGGGACTACGCGCTGAAAAGGGCCGCCGGGGAGGAACCGGAGCCCTTGGTCGAGCCGGCCAAGGGCGACCGGCGCTTCAAAGACGAGACCTGGACCAAGGCGCTCGTCTTCGACTACATCAAACAGTCCTACCTGCTCACCTCGCGCTGGATGCACGACGTGCTCGGCGGCGTCGAGGGTCTGGACCCCAAGGACAAGGAAAAGGTCGATTTCTACACCCGCCAGATGACCTCGGCGCTGGCGCCGAGCAACTTTGCGCTCAGCAATCCGGCCGTGCTCAAGAAAACCAGCGACAGCCACGGCGAGAACCTGGTGAACGGCCTGCGCCATCTGCTGGAGGACCTGGAGAAGGGGCGCGGCCGACTGCAGATCTCCATGACCGACGCCGAGGCCTTCGAGGTCGGCAAGAACGTCGCCTCGACCCCCGGCAAGGTGGTGTTCCAGAACGAGCTGATGCAGTTGATCCAGTACGCGCCGGCCGGCGAGACCGTGCACAAGCGACCCCTGCTGATCGTGCCGCCCTGGATCAACAAGTTCTACGTGCTCGACCTCCAGCCGAAGAACAGCTTCATCAAGTGGTGCGTCGACCAGGGGCTGACCGTGTTCGTGATCTCCTGGGTCAACCCGCGCAAGGATCTCGCCCACAAGAGCTTCGACGACTACATGAACGAAGGGCCCCTGGCCGCGCTGGACGCGATCGAGCAGGCCACCGGCGAGGCCGAGTGCAACATCCTGGGCTTCTGCATCGGCGGCATCCTCACCGTCGCGACGCTGGCCGTCATGGCCGCCAAGGGCGACACGCGAGTCAAGGCCGCCACCTTCTTCGCCACCATGGTCGATTTTCAGGAGGTCGGCGAGGTCTCGGTATTCATCGACGACGCCCAGGTCGCCAACGTTGAACAATACGTGTCGGAGAAGGGCTACCTGGAAGCGCACCACCTGGCCGACATGTTCAACATGATGCGGGAGAACGACCTGATCTGGTCCTTCGTGGTCAACAACTACCTGATGGGCCGCGAGCCCATGCCCTTCGACCTGCTCTACTGGAACAGCGATTCGACACGCCTGCCGGCGAGCATGCTGACCTTCTACCTGCGCGAGGTCTACCGGGAGAACAAGCTGATGCAACCGGGCGGGATCGTCCTCGACGGCACGCCGGTCGACCTCGGACGGGTCGAGACGCCCTGCTACTTCCTGGCCACCAAGGAGGACCACATCGCGCCCTGGATCTCCACCTTCCCGGCGATCCGGGCGATCAAGGGGCCGGTCAGGTTCGTGCTCGGCGCCTCGGGTCATATCGCCGGCGTGATCAACCCGCCGGCCGCCAACAAGTACTGCTACTGGACAAACAGCAAGGCCAAGGGCAAGGCCGAGATGACGCCCGAGCACTGGCTGGAGGGCGCCGAACGGCACGAGGGCTCATGGTGGACCGACTGGATCGCCTGGCTGAAACGCCACGCCGGGCCTCAGGTGCCCGCGCGCGAACCCGGTGCGGGCGGACTGAAGGCCCTGGAGGACGCGCCGGGCTCCTACGTCAAGGTGCGCGCCGGAGAGTAGGCTGCAGTACCCGGCCCGTCAGTTCCGCAGCCCGGGCTCGATCGAGAATGTCTGGCGAGCGCCCTTGCGCAGGACCGTGATTTCCACCGTCTCGCCGGGCTTCAGGCCGTTCAGCGTCCTGATGTAGTCGTAGATGTTCTCCAGCTCCTGGCCGGCCAGCCCGACCACGACGTCGCCGCCGGCGAGCCCGGCCTTCTCGGCCGGCCCGTCCTTGACCACCCCCGATATCGGCACGCCCTTCTGGCCCTCGCTGGCATAGTCCGGGATCGTCCCGAGGAAGATGTTGGACATTTGCCGGCCGCCGCGTCCTTCGGGGCGCGCCACCTCGACATAGGCCGGCTCCTCGTCGGCCATGATGCGCGAACGCGCAACCAGTGCGACAAAGCGCGCGATGTCGCGCATGCCCTCGTAGTTCAGCTTCTCCGCCGTGTCGCTCGGCCGGTTGTAATCTTCGTGCGCCCCGGTGAAGACCGACAGAATGGGCACGCCCTTCAGATAGAAGGCCGTCGCATCGGTCGGCAGGTAGGTATCGTTCGACGTCACGATCGGCAGGCCGACGACGGCGTTGCGGCGCTCCACCTCGCGCGCCCAGATGTCCGAAGACCCGAGGCCCAACACGATGACGCGGTCGTCGAGGCGCCCGACCATATCCATGTTGATGTAGGCGGACACGAGACCGGCGAGATCCTCGGCGCCGGCTTTCTCGGCCGTCATATCGGCGAAGTGCGAAGAGCCGAGCAGGCCGAGCTCCTCGCCGGACCAGGCGGCGAAAATGACGTCGCGCTTGCCTTTCAGCCGGCCCGAGGCATGGTCCGCCGTCAGCTTCTGGGCCACTTCGATCAACGCAGCGACGCCCGAGGCGTTGTCGTCCGCCCCCGGATGGATCTTGCCGCGTTCATCGCCTCGCGCGAGGGACCCCGAGGTCTCGCCGCGGCCTATGTGGTCGACGTGGGCGCCGATGACGAGCGGGGGCCGCCCGCCCTCGGCGAGTCCGTCGAGCTCTAGCCGGGCCAGGACGTTGCGGCCGCTGTGCTTCTCGAAGTCCAGGGCGAGCGCCCCCGAGACCGCCACGCCGATCAGGTCGCGCCCGGCGCTCTCGCCGGCCTCGATCGCTGCCGTCATGGGCGCCAGGTCGTCGCCGAGGATGGCGAGCATGCGAGCGGAGGTTGCCCGGTCGACCGCGACGACGGGGAGACCGGCAACGCCCGACGTCGCCTCGTAGGCCAGGCGCGGCAGGCCGTCCTCGAAGCTTTCCCGCGGCGGCGGCGCGAAGACGACCCCGGCCGCGCCGCGGGACTTGGCGACCGAGGCCTTGTAGCGCAGATCGGCGAAGCGGGAGAGCTTGGTCCGGCGCTCGTTGGAGAGCTCGCCGGGCATGCCGCGCCAGATCAGCACCCACTTGCCGGACGCGTCGAGCTCGCCGTAGCTGTCGAAGGCGGGCGTGTCGCCCTCGGCCGGCGCGACCAGGCCGTATCCGGCGAAGAGAACGCTCGCCTGCTCGACCTTGCCGGTCCGCGCGAAGGCAAGCGGGCGCCACTGCTCGTCGAGCGCAAGACTCTCGGCCTTGCCGTCCACTGACACCTCGAAGGCATTGCCTTCCGCCAGAGCGACTCCGGCGGTGAACTCGAAGGATTGAAACATGCTGCCTTCGTCACCGGCGGGTTTCAGGCCGAGCGCAGAGAAGGCTTCCGCGACGTAGGCCGTGGCCCGCTTCTCGCCCTCGGTCCCGGTCAACCGCCCGCCCATCTCGTCGCTGGTTAGGGCGGCCACGATCCGCCGCAGATCCTCGACCGCGATGTCGGCGGAGGCCTCTTCCAACGCCGGGGCCGGAGCCGCGGCCTCCTGGCGCGGCGGCGCCTGGTCGAGCAGGCTGAGCGCCGCCTCGTGATCCCAGCTGGCGAGAAAGATCTGGCTCTTCTTGCCGGGCGTCGCGTTGGAGGTCCAACTGATCGTCTTGCCGTCAGGCGAGAAGGTGGCCAGGCCGTCGAAGCCCTCGCGGTCGGTGACGCGGACCGGTGCGCGTTCGCCTGCCGCGTCGACCAGGTAGAGCTCGAAGTTGGCGAAGCCCTGCAGGTTCGTGGAGAAGATCAGGTAGTCGCCCGAGGGATGGAAGAAGGGCGCCCAGGACAGCACGCCCAGATCGGTGATCCGCTGCTCGCCCGTGCCGTCGGCATTCATGGTGTAGATCTCGGCGCGCGCGCCGTCCTCGCTGAAGCGGCGCCAGGTGATCTGCTTGCCGTCTGCGCTCCAGAACGGGCCGCCGTCGTAGCCCGGCGCATCGGTCAGGCGCCGCAGGTTCGAGCCGTCGGCGTCCATGACGTAGATCTCCATGAAGTAGGAGAAGTCGCGCTGCAGCCGCGCCGCGTCCTCATCCGACAGCGCCTCCGCGTAGGCGTGGCGGTTGGAGGCGAACACGATCTGCGTCCCGTCCGGCGAGTAGGCGCCCTCGGCGTCATAACCCAGGGCATTTGTCAGCGTAGTGTAGTCGCCAGTCTCGATGTCGACCTCGAAGATCTCGTAGGTCTCGTCGTAGTCCCAGGAATAGCGTCGGCTCTGCCCCGAGGCGCGGAAGTCCAGCTCGGCCTTCATCTTCTTGCGCGCCTCCGGGTCGAGCTGGGTCGAGGCGAAGAGCGCGCGCTTACCGTCGGGGTGGAGCCAGCCGCAGGTGGTCTTGCCCTGGCCCGGCGAGAGCCGCTGGATGTCGCCGGTCTCCAGGTCCATCAGGTACATCTGGTAGAAGGGATTGCCCTCGGCCCGCTCGCTCTGGAAGATCATCCGCCGGCCGTCGGCGGAGAAATAGCCCTCGCCGGCGCGCTTGCCCTCGAAGGTGAGCTGCCGGACACCGGAGATGGGCCCGGCCGAGGCGACCCCCGGCAGGGCGGCGAGCAATGCGAGAAGCGCAATCAGTCGAGCCATCAAGGTTCCTGTCTTCGCTCAGTGGCCGCGGCGCGCCTAAGTTTCCCGCCGCGCCGCTATCTTGACCAGCCACGGCCCCTGTGTCCAAGGCCCGGCCGGCGATCGCGACTTCCTACGTTCGGCAGGCCGAAGGAGTTCTTTCGGCTGGGTGGTGATCGACGACGACTGGATGACCGCGGTCACGCCGGCGCCGGTGATCGCGGCCGCCGGCCGGCGGCACCCTTGGGCGCGATGCATTCCCGTTCCAACCATGCGATTGCCCTCCCGGTGAGACGCGGCGCTGCCATTTTGCCGCCATTGCTCTATAGTGGGAACGCCCTGTCCCGATCCGGCGACGAGTCGGCCGTTTCACAAGAAGCCGCCCCGCCGGTCATTATGTGTTGCCGCGAGGAGGGCAGAGATGGACCAAGAAAAGCTTTCGCAGCTGGTCGACCAGGCCAAGGGGCGTGACACCGACCTGCTCCTGGCCGGACTGACGGTGTTGACCAAGGACCTGGCCGAGTACTTCGCCGCGACCGGGCACGGCGAATCTGACACGCAATTGCTGCAGGGCATCTACAGCGGCGCCCTGGGCAAGGAGCGCGAGCGCTGGATGGCCGAGGGGCCCAAGCTGTTCCAGACCCTGCGGGACGGCGGCCTGCCCCAGGGCTTCGCGGCCGATGCCGTGCAGAACCGGATCGACCTGGAGCGTCTGGGCGAAAAGGGTATCGTTCAGGATTGGACCGTCGGCCCGGGCCGCGCGCTGCTGGAGGGCTTCGGCTCCGCCTTTCAGGACACGATCTGCGGCAAGGACGGACCCTACGAGCGGCTGCAGAGCGGCCAACTCGGCCAGGCCAACCTGCCGATGACGATCGCCGGCGCGATCCTCGCCTCGGAGCGCACGCAGGGTGTGTTCTGGCTGCCGCTGGCGGTCTACCTCGGCCTGCTGATCTCCAAGTCCACGCTCAGCAGTTTTTGCCAGACGGGACAGCTTGCACCCGCCTAGAGCAGATCCGGGTTTGACTGAATCGCTACAGGCGATTCGTCAAACCCGGTGAATCTGCTCTAACTCAATGATGTAGATCGGATTCACATGATGAGACGGAAGCAGGACCTGCTTCCGTCTCATCATGATCCGATCTAGAGCAGATCCGGGTTTGACTGAATCGCTACAGGCGATTCATCAAACCCGGTGAATCTGCTCGGGAATCCGTCCGGCTTGCCCGCTTTTCCAGCCTCTGCGACAGTCCGGCGATCAGCGCGGACCGGAGGCGTGGACCGAAGTGGACAGGGTGCCCGACGAGAGGCATGAGGCTAAGACGTCGATCGGCGGGAATGCGCCGATGGATGTCGCGCATCCGGGCCGGTCGGCGGCGCAGCACCTTCTCTGGCCCCATTTCGTGGTTCTCCTGATCGGTATCGTCTGGGGCGCGACCTTCTCGCTCGCCAAGATCGCGACAGAGGGTGGCGCGCACCCGCTCGGCCTGTCGCTCTGGCAAGGCCTGCTCGGCGGCCTTCTGCTCATTGCCCTCGCCGTCCTGCGGCGGCAGCCCCCGAAACTGAGCCGCCGCCATCTCGGTTTCTATCTGGTCTGCGCGCTGCTCGGCACGGTCCTTCCCGGCACCCTGCTGTTCTATGCCGCGCCTCATCTGCCAGCCGGCGTGCTTTCGATTACCGTCGCGACAGTGCCGATGCTGACCTATGCCATCATCGGCGGCCTGAGGCTCGAGCGGCTTTCCGGCCGCCGCCTGACGGGGCTGTTTCTCGGGCTGGGCGCCATTCTGCTGCTGGTAGGACCGGAGTCGAGCCTGCCGAACCGAGACATGGTGCCTTGGGTCCTGATCGCCGTGCTCTCGGCCGCGAGCTATGCCGCGGAGAACGTCTACATCGCCGAGCGCCGCCCGCCGGGCTGCGACTCCCTGGCCATAGTCGCCGCCATGCTGGTGATGGCCTCGATCGTTCTGCTGCCCATGGTGCTCGCGACCGGCACCTTCGTATCGCTGGCCGCGCCCTGGGGACGGGTCGAGTGGTCGATCCTGGCGATGGTCGCCGCCAATGCCTTTTCCTACGCCCTCTTCTTTCATCTGGTGGGGATCGCCGGCGCGGTCTTCGCCAGTCAGAGCGCCTATACCGTCACTCTCTCCGGCGTGCTCTGGGGCATGGCGATCTTCGGGGAGTTGCACTCGGCCTGGGTCTGGGCCGCGCTGCTGCTGATGATGGCCGGCCTGGCCATGGTGACCCCGAGGAAGACCTGAAGCGTCGACGGGCGGTCGCTGCCTATCTTCGGGTCTCGCGGTCCTGCCCGAGCGCCGAGGCATCGGGTCTCTCCGGAGCCGGGGCGTAGCGCGGGCACCCCTCTTCCGTCTGGAGCAGGTCGAAGTACCCGAGCATGTCGGCCATGGCCGGCGGACGGTCCCGGTCGATCCACGTGAAGGCCCGGATCAGGCCGATGTGGCCCGCATCGGGGTAGCGGATGACCTGATAGCAGTTGCCCTTGGCCTCGAGCGCCGCCTCCATGCGCTCCAGGTTGCCCGGCCCGACGAGACCGTCTTCGAGACCGTAGAGCAGCAGCATGGGCGGTTCGCCGCCGTCGATGAAGCGGCTCGCCTGCATCAGCGGATAGCGCGCCGGCGGGCCGAAGATCTGCTTGATCGTCCGCGCCTCGGGCGTGAAGTCGTAGGGGCCGGCCAGCCCGGCAAAGCCCCGGATGCGGCCGGCTTCCAGCTGCCGGGCCGCCAGATAGCGCTCGTCGCTGACCAGCATGGCCCCGATATGAGCGCCGGCGGAGTGGCCGGAGAGAAAGATCCGCTGCGGGTCGCCGCCGTAGTCGGCAATCCGCGCATGGACCCAGGCGACCGCCGCGGCGCCGTCCTCGACAAAGGCGGGATAGCGGACCGCCGGAAACTTGCGGTAGTCGGGGATGACCACGAGGTAGCCGCGCTCGGCGAGCGCGGTGCCGAGGAAGCCGTAGTTCTCCTTGCGCCCCCGCTGCCAGCTGCCGCCGTAGAAGAACACCACGACCGGCGCCGCCGCGTCCGCCAGGTCGGGCGGAATGTAGAGATCAAGGCCGAGACCCGTCGCGCTGTCGTACTCGATGTCGGCGACCACTTCGCCTTCGAACCACTGGGCCGGCACGTTGACGACGGCGAGCTTGGCCGCCGGCAAGGCGGCGACCGCGCTCAGGCCGCTGGCCAAGAGCAGAACGGCTGCGATCAGGAGCGGCCGCCGCCGAAACAGGCCCGTGGCGGTTTTGGATATCAGACGCGCGCGCATGCCTGTGTTACGGCGCGCGGCCGGCGATCGATCAGACCGGACCGGGCCGGCCTGCTCAACCGGGCTCAGGAGACGTCTTCGCTCAGGAAGCGTATCCGGAATTCCTCGTTGTAGTACCTGTCGCCGATCTTCAGCGCGCGGCGCTCCAGGCCGTAGGGCTGGAAGCCCATCTTCTCGTAGAAGCGCCGGGCCCGCTCATTGTCCTCGATGATCGAGAGCAGGAGCTGCTCCACCTTGCCCCGCGCGTAGTCGACGACGGCCTCGACCATCGCCTCGGCGAGGCCGGTGCCGCGGGCCGATTCCGTGACGTACATGCCCCACATGATGCCCTTGTGGCAGATCTTGGGGTTCTTCAGCGGGTAGAAGCCGACGAAGCCGCGAAGCTCGCCATCGACGAAGCCACCGAACAGCGCGTAGCGCCGCAGGCGCTGCCGGAATGCGTCCAGCGTCAGCTCAGCGGCGCTCTCGTAGGTCGACTGAAAGGCTTCGGGATGGCGTTCGAGCGCTTCCAGGCGGATCTCGCGGAACACCTCGACGTCGTCCTGCGTCAGCCGCCGCACCTCGAGATTCATGGGTCCACCTCCCTGATTTGTTCTGTCTTGCCGCGCCGCGCGCCCGGTACCGGCCGACCCGCCCGCGCCTCAGGGGCCGAGGGCCGGGGTGGAGCATAGCAGTCTTGATTCCCTGTTCTCCAGGCCGTGGCATTCATTTTACGGCCGGCGGCTGTCGGTCGTTGTGCCACCAGCGACCCGCGGAACACGGACGCGCTTCGTCCCCTTGAAACGGGCCCCGCCGCCGGGAGCACGGCTCAACCGTAGTAGCCGGCCCGGACGCAGGCGCCGATGAAATTGCAGATCAGGCGTTCGGCGTGGACCAGAGTGATCTGGCCGGAATCGCGGCTCGGCGCGATCTCGACCAGATCCATGCCGAGCACGCGGCCCTTCTTGACCAGTCCGTGGACCAGCTTATGGGTCTGGACCCAGTCGAGGCCGCCCGGCGTCTGCGCCATGACCGCGGGCATGATGGTCGGATCCAGGCCGTCGGCGTCGATCGAGAGGTAGTAGGGCCCGCCGTCGGGAATCCGCGCCAAGACCGCCTCCATGCCGATCTCGTGCAGCTCGTAGGCGGTCACGATGTCGGCGCCGTAGGCGCGGGCATCCTCCACCTCGCCAATCCGCGCGCTGCCCGTGCCGCGCATGCCGATCTGGACGATCTTGTCGAACCAGACCATCTCCGAGGCCCGGCGGATCGGGCTCGAGTAGCCCTCCCGCTCGCCGTTGACCTCGTCGCGCCAGTCGAGATGGGCGTCGATGTGGACCAGGGTAATGCCCTCGGCGATGCCTTCCAGGGCGCGCATCACGGGGATCGGGATACCGTGGTCACCGCCCAGGGTGATCAGGGTCGCGCCGGCCTGGAAGATCTTCCGCGCCGCCGCCTCGGCCCGGCGGTAGTGCTCCCGCAGGTCCGTCAGGTCCGCCGTCACGTTGCCGCAGTCGACCACTCTGACCGGCCGTTCGTCGAGCAGGGGGCCGCCCAGGTCCCAGTCGTAGTGATCCGTGGTGTAGTAAGGGCTGTCGGAGGCTTGGCGGATCGCGTCGGGCGCCCGGCTCTGATCGTTCGCCATCTCCGCCGGACGGTAAGGCATGCCGTAGGGGATGCCCAGGATCGCGATATCGGCCTCGAGCGCGCCCAGATCGAGCGCCAAGGGAAAATCGAGAAAGGTGCCAGGCGGGCCGCCGGGCGCTTCTGTCAGGTTGCTATTCATTTCTCCCCTTCCTTGTCGAGTTGGTCCGGAGAAGCTGAGCGGCCGGTCGGTCTTCGGAGTCCGGACCGCGAACTAGCCATCATCCGCCCTCCCCGCGGCGCTCCCATGGCTTCGTTCCCGCAGCAGGAATTGGGCCGCGATGAGCAGGATCAGCGAGGTGGTCAGCACCAGCGTGCCGATGGCGTTGATCTCGGGCGTGACGCCGCGTCGGATCGAGGAGAAGACGTAGACCGGCAGGGTCGTCTCGGCGCCGGCGACGAAGAAGGCGATGATGAAGTCGTCGAAGCTGAAGGTGAAGCTGAGCAGGAACCCGGCCAGGATTGCGGGAAAGATCTGCGGCATCGTGACCTGCCAGAAAGTCCGCGCCGGGGATGCGTAGAGGTCGGCGGAGGCCTCGATCAAGGTCCGGTCCATGCCGGCGAGGCGCGCGCGCACGATGACGATGACCAGTGCCATGGTGAAGAGCGTGTGGGCGGCGATCAGCGAGACGAAGCCCAGGCTGAGCCGCGGCGCCTTGCCGAGACCCTCGGGCCAAAGCGCCGCGAGCGCCGGGTTGGCCAGGTCGAAGACGGTTACCAGGGCGATCAGCGTGGCGATCCCGATGACGATGCCCGGGATCATGATGGCGATGTAGATCACGGAGTCGTAGAAGGCCCGCAGCCGGCCGGTCACGCCCTGCAGCCCGAGCGCCGCCATGGTGCCGAAGAGGCTGGCCAGGACCGCCGTGGTCGAGGCCACGATCAGGCTCGTGGTCAAGGCCTCCATGGCGAAGGGATTGGACAACAGCTTGCCGTACCACTTGCCGGAAAAGCCCTGAAAGCTGCTGGCGTGGCGCCCGGCGTTGAAGCTGAACAGAACGATGATGCCGATCGGCAGGTAGAGGAAGAGGTAGACGGCGAGGGCGTAGAGCTTCATGGCCGGCCTCTAGAGAACGCCGACGTCGTCGCGCTGCCGGGCGCCGCGCATCATCAGCCGCATGTAGATCGAGACCGTGACCAGCATGATCACGACCAGCGTCGCGGCCACGGCCGAGCCGAAGGCCCAGTTGCGCGACTGCAGGAAGAGGTCGACCAGGGCGTTGCCGATGAAGAAGACCTTGCCGCCGCCGAGCAGAGCCGGAATCAGGAACTCGCCCATCAGCAGGATGAAGACCAGCATGCAGCCGGTCGCCACGCCGGGCAGGGAGAGCGGCAGCGTGACCTGCAGAAAGCTGCGCCAGGGCGGCGCGCCGAGGTCGGCCGAGGCTTCCAGCAGTCTCTTGTCGAGTTTTTCGAGGCTGACGTAGATGGGAAAGACCATCAGCGGCAGGTAGCCGTAGACGATGCCGACGAGCACCGCGAAGGGGGTGTTGATCAGGCGCACCCCCTCGATCCCGAAGAGTTCCAGGAGCTGCGGGATGCCGCGTCCGCCGAGGATGAAGATCCAGGCGTAGGTGCGAATCAGGATGCTGGTCCAGAAGGGGACGATGACCATGACCAGCAGCGCCGTGCGCCACCGCCGGTCGACCTTGACCGCCAGGAAGTAAGCCAGGGGATAGGCGACCAGAAGGGCCGCCAGGGTGCCGGCCGGCGCCAGCAGCAGGGTGTTCTTGAAGGCGGTGAAGCGGGCCGGCAGATTGGCGTATTGCGCCAGCGTGAAAGCCGGCAGGTAGCCGCCCGCCGCCCCGCGCTCACCGAAGCTGAAGACGAAGACCACGACGAGCGGCAGCACGAGCATGGCCGCGAACCAGAGCGTCGCCGGCGCCAGCAGCAGGCGCCTGGTCCACGGAGAGTGCACGGCGATACCGCCCGCTGCCGGGCGTCAGGCCGACTTGAAGCGCGCCAGCAGCTCGGCCCGGTTCGGATCGGTCAGGGTGGCCGCCGCGCCGAACTCCAGCGCGTCGAGCAGCTCCTGCGCCGGATAGAGGATCGGGTCCTCGAGCAGCTCCTTGGGCAGCAGCTTGTTGGTCCGCTTGTCGGCGACCGGATAGCCGTGGGCCAAGACCTCCTTGGCGTTGACCGCCGGATCGAGCAGGAAGTCGATCAGCGCGTAGCCCGCGGCACGATGGGGCGCGCTCCTGGGCACCGCGTAGTAGTCGCTCCAGATCTCGCCGCCTTCCCTGCCGAGCACGTAGACCATCTCCGGCATGTCGGTGTTGAGCTGCTTGCCGTCACCGGTCCAGCACATCGACATCCAGGCGTCGCCGTTGCGCAGCGAGGGCTGGTAGTCGCTGTTGATGGCGAAGAGGTGCGGCTTGACCTCCAGCAGAAGCTTCTCCGCGTCGGCCAGCTCGCTCTCCTTCACCGAATTGAACGAGTAGCCGAAGTATTTGAGGGCGTTCCCGATCGTGGTCAGCTGGTAGTCGTGCACCATGGTCCGGCCCGAGAAGTCCGTCTTGGTGATGTCCCAGAACTCCTTCCAGGTCGTCAGGGTCTTGCCCTTGGTGTGCCTGGTGTTGACCACGTAGCCGGTCGTGCCCCAGTTCTTCGGCACGGCGTAGACCGTACCGTTCACCGAGCCGGCGTCGGAGAAGCGCGGATCGAAGGCCCCGGCCTCGTAGTTCGGCAGCATGGCGAGATCCAGCGGCTCAATCAGGTCCTCGCCGACGTAGGTCGTGATGGTGTAGTTGGTCGGCACGAAGACGTCCCAGCCGCTGCCGCCGGCCTGCAGCTTGGCCAGCATCTCCTCGTTCGAGCCGAAGACGTTGACCTGGACCGCGGCGCCCGTCGCCTCGGTGAAGGCCTCGAAGTTGGCCGGATCGTGGTAGTTCGGCCAAGTCGCCAGGACCACCCGGTCACCGATATCGGCGGCGAGGGCCTTGCGCGGCCGCAAGGCCGGCATCGCAGCCGCCATCACGGCCGTGGCGGTGCCGAGGCCGGTGACGCCGAGAAACTGACGCCGGCTGATCGAGCCGCGTCTGTAGCGCAGCAGCTCCTCGACGAACTTCTTCCGGCTGATTGGGGTATCGCGATCGGACATGGTCACCTCCCTGAGGGGGCTCTTCGGCCCCGTTGCGGTTGTTCAAACATCAGACATCGCCCAGGACCAGGGCGCTTTCCCGGCTGAAGGCCACATGGATGCTCTCGCCGATATCCAGAGGCCGCTCGCTGAGTTCCGTGAGCCGCGGCGCGAGGACGAGAAACTCGCCGAGCGCCTCGTCGCGCAGCAGATATTCCGTGTGCTCGCCCAGGAAAATGCGGTTCAAGACCTTGGCCGCGGTCTCCAGCCCGCCGTCGGTCGGCAGGCGCCCGCGGTCCCGCGCGACGACCAGCTGCTCGGGCCGGACGCTGACACTGACCTTGTCGCCGACGCCCAGGCCGGTCGGGTTGTGCGGACAGCTGGAGGACAGCGACCGGCCGCAGTCGAGGTCGATCCGGAGCTCCGTGCCCTTGGCATCGGCGACCCGGCCCTCGAAGAAATTCGACTTGCCGACGAAATCGGCGACGTAGCGGTCCCGCGGCCGGTCGTAGAGCTCCCGCGGCGAGCCGACCTGGACGATCCGGCCCGCGCGCATGATGCATACGCGGTCGCTCATCGAAAGCGCCTCTTCCTGGTCGTGGGTCACCAGGATGAAGGTGATGCCGACGCTGCGCTGCAGGGTCTGCAGTTCGATCTGCATCTCGCGGCGGAGCTTCCGGTCGAGCGCCGCCAGCGGCTCGTCGAGCAGCAGGACCTTGGGCCGGTTGATCAGCGCGCGGGCCAGGGCGACCCGTTGCTGCTGCCCGCCCGACATCTCCCAGATGCGGCGTTTCTGGTAGCCGCCGAGCCTGACCAGATCGAGGATCTCGTCGACCCGGCGCGCGACTTCAGCCTTGGGCGGCTTCGGCGCCCGTTGCCTGAGGCCGTAGGCGACATTGTCGGCGACGTCGAGGTGGGGGAAGAGCGCGTAGTGCTGGAACACCATGTTGACCGGCCGGCGATAGGCCGGAATCTGGTTCACCACCTTGCCGTCCAGCAGAACCTCGCCCTCGCTGGGCGGGTCGAAGCCGGCGATCATGCGCAGCGAGGTGGTCTTGCCGCAGCCCGAGGGGCCCAGAAACGAGAGGAACTCGCCCGCGCCGACCTGGAGGTTCAAGCCCTCGGCCGCGACGACCTCGCCGTAGCGCTTGGTCACGCCGCGGAACTCGATCACAGTGTCTTTGGCTTCGCCGGCCGCCAAGCCTCCCTGTCCTCCCTTCGATCGGCTTTTCGTGCTTGCAGCACTTTGTCTTAAAGCCCCGACCGGTGACAGATTAGCGAGTTTCCCGTTTCGATGTACATAAGCCGCTTCGCCGGCTCATCTGCTATAAGCAATCCCATGAAGACGAAAGCCGCCGTCCTGCATGAAATCGGGGCTTCGCGCCCCTACGCGAAGAGCCGCCCGCTCGCGGTCGAGGAGCTGGACCTCGAGGGGCCCGGCCCCGGCGAGGTGCTGGTCGAGGTCAAGGCCGCCGGCCTCTGCCATTCCGACCTCTCGGTCATCAACGGCGACCGGCCGCGGCCGACGCCCATGGCGCTGGGCCACGAGGCGGCCGGCGTGGTGGCAGACACCGGGCCCGGGGTGGACGACCTGGCGGAAGGCGATCCCGTGGTCATGGTCTTCGTGCCCAGCTGCGGGCACTGCGCGCCCTGCATGGAGGGCAGGCCGGCGCTCTGCGAGCCGGGCGCGGCGGCCAACGCGGCGGGCACCCTGCTGTCCGGCGCGCGGCGTCTCGCGCGCAACGGCCAGCCAGTCAATCACCACATGGGCGTCGCCGCCTTTTCCGAGCGGGTCGTCGTGTCCCGCCGGTCGTTGATCAAGATCGATCCGCGCCTGCCGCTCGACGAGGCAGCCCTGTTCGGCTGCGCGGTTCTGACCGGCGTGGGCGCGGTGTTCAACACGGCCCGGGTCCATCCCGGCGCGTCGGTGGCCGTGATCGGCCTGGGCGGCGTCGGCCTCAACGCGCTGCTGGGCGCGGTCCTGATCGGTGCGGGTCCGGTGGTGGCGATCGACCTGAAGGAGGAGAAGATGCAGCTCGCCCGCCAGCTCGGCGCCACGGACGCGGTGAACGCGGGCGCGCCCGACGCGGCGGAGCGGGTCAGGGCGCTGACCGGCGGCGGCGTCGATTTCGCCTTCGAGATGGCCGGCTCGGTGCAGGCGATGGACCTCGCCTACCGGGTCACCCGGCGCGGCGGCACGACGGTCAGCGCCGGCCTGTCCAACCCGGCGCACGACTTCGCGCTGAAGCACGTGAGCCTGGTGGCCGAGGAGCGCACGGTCAAGGGCAGCTACATCGGGGGCGCCGTGCCCCTGCGCGACGTGCCGCGCTACATCGGGCTCTACCGCGCGGGCCGCCTGCCGGTCGACCGCCTGATGAGCGAACGCATCGCGCTGGAAGAGATCAACGAGGCCTTCGACCGCCTCGCCGAAGGCGGCACGGTCCGTCAGCTGGTCGTCTTCTAGCAGTATGCTGAAAAAGCGCTGAATCGGCACCATCACCCTTCGACAGGCTCAGGGTGAGGGGGAAGTATTTCAAGCATTTACCCTCATCCTGAGCTTGTCGAAGGATGACCGTGATCAAGGGCTCCAGGCGCCTTCAGCATCCAGCGGGCCAGTACCTCACACATTCCAACTCGGTCAATAGGGCCGGTCGCCGGCGATCGTGACCCGGTGCATGAGGCGGCGCCGGCCGTGGTAGTCGTTGACCGCCAGGTGCATGACCGCCCGGTTGTCCCAGAGCGCGAGCGAACCGGGCGCCCAGCGCAGGCGGCAGGTGAACTCGGGCCGCGTCGCGTGGCCGTAAAGGAAAGCGAGCAGCGGCCGGCTCTCCTCCGCCGTCATGCCCTCGAAGCGCAGCGTGAACACGGGATTGACGAAGAGCCCCTCCCTGCCGGTCTCGGGATGGGTCCGGACCACCGGGTGGGCGACTTCGCCGTAGGCCGCCTCCGACAGACGGAAGCCCGATCTCTCGCCGGCCTCGGCCCCCGGCCCGAAGACGTGGGCAGCGCTGTGGATCGCCCTAAGGTCGCGCAGCATGGCCTTCATGCCGTCTGACAGCGCCGCGAAGGCCCGGCTCATGCTGGCGAACAGGGTGTCGCCGCCAGACTCGGGCGTCTCGAGGGCGTAGAGCAGCGAGCCGAGCGCCGGTTCCTCGTCGTAGCTGTGATCGGAGTGCCAGGCGCCGCCCACGTTACGGGTGTCCCCCTCCTCCTTCAGCACCCTGGCCACCTCGGGATGGCCCTCGACCCGGGGAAAGAACTTGTTCGCCACGACCGGCCCGAAACGGCGGGCGAAGGCGAGCTGCTGGTCAGGGGTGAGATCCTGTTCGCGGAACACGATGACGCCGTGGTCGAGAAAGGCCCGATGCAGGGCCCGGAATTCCTCGTCGGCGAGGGGCTGGTTCAGGGACACGCCCGAGATCTCGGCGCCGAGCGCGCCCGCCATGGGACATACCTCCATGGAGCGTTCTGGCATGGCTCTTACCCCTCGAAACCCGCGGCGGCCGTGATTCGCGCGCCGACCGAACCTCGAGAGCTTAGCGGACTTTGGGAGTTGGGCGATAGGCCCGTGGCGATGGCGGGGCAGTGCCCGAGGCTGTTCAGCCCTCGTCCCGGGCGGGCTCGTAGTAGCTGTCCAAGGCCTCGGCGACGCCGACCAGGAAGAGCGATGCGGTCGGCTTGGCGCCGCTGTAGTTGGACTGCCGCCCCTCCTCGATGGTCTCGCGGTCGAGATCCATCGACAGCTTGATCACCTGTTCGCGCAGCCAGCGGACGGACCAGGGTGTGACCTCGCCGCCCTCGCGTTCAAAGACTTCGATCAACTTGCGCGCCACGATCCGGCCCGCTTCGGTGATCTCAAGATTTCTTGCGCCAGATACCATCATAAGTCCCCCACGCCCTCCTCACGGGTCGGCCGATCGTGCAGAAATGTCCGGATTGAACTTGCGAACATTCTTGCCAATCAACCAGAATTGTTTGTGTGAAAACTAGGGCATGAAAGTAAAACCATAATAAAATTTGAGGGTTTATTCCTATTCATCATAATAAAATTTCGCCCGTATGGTGCGGCAACGCCCTCACCCAACGTAGTCGAGCGGCAGGGCCGTCGTGTACTTGATCTGCTCCATGGCGAAGTTGGAACTGACGTCGGTCAGGGAGGCACTGGAGATCAGGCGCTTGTAGACCGCGTCGTAGGCGGCGATATCCGATACGACGACGCGCAGCAGGTAGTCGATATCGCCGCTCATGCGATAGAACTCGACCACCTCCGGGATCTCGGCGATCGCGGCGGCGAAGGCCTCCAGCCACTCATAGTTGTGCTCCCGTGTCTTGACCCGGACAAAGACCGTGACGCCGACGTTCAGCCTCTCGGGATCGAGCAGAGCCACGCGGGCCCGGATGACGCCCGCCTTCTCCAGGTTCTGGATACGCCGCCAGCAGGGTGTGGGCGAAAGCCCGACCCGCTCGGCGATCTCGGCGATCGACAGGGTCGCGTCAGCCTGCAGGCAGGCGAGTATTTTACGGTCGAAGGCATCCATGGATGTGTATCCCTGTGAACTAATAATTCTTAGAATTTTCTTCTACATATAGGCTTAATGGTAGGCAATTAAGCAAACTTTTTCCCGCCCACGCGTGTTAGCTTTCCCCATCATTCCGGACGAGAAAGACCCCGACCATGCTGCATCGCCTCTTCACCGAGCACCCCGGCACCGTCAACGAGACCTACTGGGAGCACATGGCCGTCGCCGGCGGCTTCGCGATCAGGCTGGTGCTGGCCGCCCTGGCCTGCGCGGTCCATGCGGTCCTGCCGTTTCTCTTCGTCAAGACCGGCAGCCGGATCATCACGGAACTGCACGAAAGCATGGTCGCCAAGAGGGTGCGCAACACGGCCGCGGCCGCTTCGGCGGCCCCGGCGGAGCCGGGGCTGCGGCGGGCCTGATCGGCTACTTCTGCGCCTGGAAGCAGACCCAGCCGATCTTGCCGGCCCTGGCCGAATCGACCCAGAGCGCCAGCTCGTCGAGCACGCGCTCCACCGCGTCGCGCTCGGCGACCGCCAAGAGTTCGTCCTTGTGCGCCGCGATCTGGGCCCTGGTCTGGTCGTAGCTCGGCGCCACGTGGGCCGACCAGTCGTGAAACCCGCGGACCTTGAAGCCGCAGCGGGTCAGCGCGGCCAGATGCTCCAGGGGGTCCCACATCACGTCGGTCTGCACCCGCGCGTAGATCCCTCGGCGGTCCTCGTCCGGCACCAGGGCGGGCACGGTCACGTCGGACAACACGGCCCAGCCGCCCGGCCGCAGCACGCGGTAGGCCTCGCGCAAGACCTTCTCCTTGTCCGGCGAATGCAGCAGCGCCTCCTGGCACCACCAGAGGTCGAAGCTTTCGTCGGGGAAGTCCAGGGCGTGGAAGTCGCCCTCGGCAAAACCCACCCGGTCGGCCAGGCCCGCCGCCTCGGTCAGTTCCTGGGCCCGCGCCAGCTGCTGTTCGGAAATGTTGGTGGCCTCCACCCGGCAGCCGAACCGGGCGGCGAGGTAACGAGAGGCCGCGCCGACCCCGCAGGCGACCTCGAGGACCCGCGCCTCGGGACCGAGGGACAGGCCCGCCGCCATGGTCTCGGTCGAGCGCGCCTTGGCGGCATCGAAGCTGTCGTCCGCTTCGCCGGTGAAGAGGGCGAGGTGATGGTACTCGCCGCCGATGCGTTCCAGCGCCTCGCGCAGAGCATTGTCGTAGAACGACTTGGTGTCGGCCGGACCGCCGGCCGCGCGGTCGTTCGCCATGGCGCCTCTCCTTCGGTCGCGTCCCGGCCAGCTTGATGGATCACCGCGAGGAAGGAAAGGCCGGCACGGCGCCGGAACCCGCGCTCAGCCTGCGACTTCGGTCTCGTCGAGGATCCAGCTGCGGAACGCGGCAACCTTCGGGTGATCGGCGGTCTCCTCGGGACTAACGATGTAGTAGCCGAAGTCGACCGGGTCGCAGAGGCTGAGCTCGAACGGCCGGACCAGGCGTCCGGCGGCCAGATCGTCCCCGGCCAAGACACTGCCGGTCAGAGCGACGCCCTGCCCTTCGATCGCCGCCTGGATCGCCAAGGTCTCCTGGTTGAAGGTCAATCCCCGCGTCGGGTCGATGTCCCGGACACCCGCCGCCAGCAGCCACATGCGCCAGTTCGGTGCCGAGTCGTCCTCGGTCTGCCAGGAGACGTGGAGCAGCGTATGATGGTGCAGGTCCTCCGGAGCCCGTAGGGCGTGCGGCCCCTCGAGCAGCCGGGGGCTGCAGACCGGCGTGGACACCTCGGTCAAGAGTGCATCGGCGCGCAGGCCCGGATAGCTTCCGCGGCCGTAGCGCAACCCGAGATCGGCCGCTTCGCGCGAGAAATCGACGGTGTGGTCCGTGGCGTCGATGCGCACCTCGTACTCGGGATGACGGGCGCGGAAGCGGTCGAGCCGCGGGACCAGCCACTTGGCCCCGAACGACGGCGCCACGCTGATCGTCAGCACGTTGCTGGGCCGCGCGCTCTGCAGGCGCTCGGCGGCCTCGGCCAGTCGGTCGAAGCCCTCGCGCAGGCCCGGCAGGGCGGCCTGGCCGGCATCGGTCAAGAGTAGCGCCCGGGTCAGGCGGCGGAACAGCTTGACCTGGCAATAGTCTTCCAGGGCCTTGACCTGGTGGCTGATCGCCGCCGGCGTCACGTTCAGCTCCTCGGCCGCCTTGGCAAAGCTCAGGTGGCGGGCCGCGGCCTCGAAAGCGCGCAGGGCGTTGAGCGGTGGAAGACGGCGCATCTCTTCCTCATGAGATAATTTTTCTCATCTATAGGAGAAGAAAACCTCGTTTGTAAATGGCGCGGTAAATCGCGAAATTATTGACCAAGAGAGAACTTCAACGGCACGCGATCCGGCTCAACAAGACAGCTTTTCTAAACGTCAACCCGTGTTGCGCCGAGCGGCCCCGAGGCCCGAGACCGAAAGGAGAGAACCATGACGAGGACCCTGGCCAACATGATGCTGGTCCGCAGTCCGCTGACCAACGCGCCCTATTCGCCCGACAAGGCCGGCGACTTTCTGCTGCCGCGCCTGACCCTGGTGGCGGTCGATGCCCTGGCCGTTGTCGGCGAGCGGTTCGGTCGCGCGATGCACGCGATCGAGCGGCGCGGCCAGCGGCGCGAGGCGATCCGCGAGTTGCGCGCGCTCGACGACCGGATCCTGAGCGACATCGGGGTCCACCGCAGCCAGATCGTCGACGTCGTGGATGCGGCGCTCGACCGGCGGGACGCCGACCCCTTCTCAGCCGTCCGCACGTAACCCCTGCAGAGCCAGCCGTTCTCCCTGTCGGCTGCCGATGAACGCCCCGGCGGGACCCCGCGCCGGGGCGTTCCCTTTATGGGAGCTACCACTCCAAAAGATCGACCTGTTGAGAATGATTTTTAATTGCAAATTGGCCCGGCACCTGCCTAAGCTTGTAATTGCGAATCGTTCGCATTTTCTATCCAACCTCATGGGGGACATAGAGATGAGTTGTTCTGACAGAAGCCAGGCAGTCGTTGCCCGCTGTCGCCCCATTGGAGCTCCGGCATGATCGTGCGCTTTCTCGGCTGCGAAGCCTTGTTGCGCCTGCTCATGGCCGATGCCATGACGACGCGGAGCCTCCGATATCGCGGACAGGGAGCGGCGGAGGTCGCCAGGACCGACGACACCGAGACGGAACGCGAGCTGCCGCCGGTGAGCGGCGCCGAGAGGTCCGCGCTCGTATAAAGCCGCTACCGCTCAAATCGGCCGAGTAGCGGTCACGACGGTTTGGCCTCTTCGAGCCCGAGCTCGCGCCGCTTCTTCCTGGAGAGACCGAGCGAGACGATGCGGTGGGATTCGCGCAGGTAGCCCATCAATTCCTCGTCCGTGAGCCCCGGCCGGGCGTAGTGCTGGATCCACTTCATGCCGCGCGAGGCCAGATAGGGCGCGGGCCTGAGGCCGGGCTGCGCCTTCAGGATCTCGTAGGACAGCTCGCTGGTCTTGAAGGTGTAGGTCGCCTCGCCGGCGGCCATGCCGCCGATGGCGAAGACCTTGCCGCCGACCTTCCAGACATGGGAGCCGCCCCACTGCACCACGTGGCTGGTCGCCGGCAGGGCGCGGCAGAAGTCGTTGTATTCCTCCTGGGTCATCGCGGGAACTCCTGCGCGGCAAGAAATACAGCTTCGCCCTAGCATAACCAGGGCCAGCCAGGAATACCCGCGTATGCAGGCGGGCGAAGCCTGGGCTTCGCCAAGTCCAGTCTTGACCCGCACGCCATGATTTTTGAAGGTTCGCTACCCATCGATTCCCACGAAGCGACAGAGAGGGGTGCATGGATGTTGATTGGCGCTAGGACTCTGCGGACGCTCACGGCGGCGGCCGCGGTGTGGGTTTTCGCTTGGGCCGCCCCGGCCGGCGCACAGACCGCGACTGACCTGGACTGTTCGGGCTGTGTGGACAGCGGCGACCTGGCCAACGGCTCGATCGGCAATCGCAAGCTGCAGGACGACTCGGTCGGCGACCGCAAGATCAAGGACGGCGCCATCGGCCAGAAAAAGATCAAGGACGACGCGATCGGCCAGAGGAAGATCAAGGACCGGGCGATCGGCGCACGCAAGCTGAAGCTCGGGGCGGTCGCCACGGAGAACATCCAGGACGGCGCGGTAAGCGCCGCCAAGCTGGCCCCGGACGCGGTCTTCGGTCGCATCCTGGTGGTGCGCAACGACCCGGCGGACCCGCTTGGGAACTGCGACGAACTGCTGGCCGTGCTGGCCGACATCACCGACAACGACGTCGACAACCGCTACACGGTCGTGCTCGAGCCGGGAACCTATGACTGCGGTGCCACATCGATCCAGATGAAGCCTTTTGTCGATCTCGCCGGGTCGGGCCAGGACACAACCGAGGTAATTGGGAATCCCGTCAACAAGACGACTAGTTTCTTGGGCGTGGTGATGGCCGCGAGCAACGCCGAACTCACATCCCTGACAGTGCGGAATATCGGCACTGCTCGCCGCGTGTCGGCCATACACTCGGAAAACACAAACGCCAGGCTGTCGAACCTCGCGGCCGAGGCACTCGATAGTGGCGAGAATCAAAGTATCGCCATATCCATAAGAGGCGGCACGCCCACCTTGTTGAACGTCACGGCCAGGGCCCACAGCCCACAGGGCCTCGCAGACGCGAGGGCGATCTATACAACGAATGCCAACGCCACCCTTATCAATGTGAAGGCTTCAGCCACGCGAGTCGGCAATCGGACTGCTGAAGGGTTGGCCGTGGCAAGCGGAGTCGCAACGGCACGGGATTCCGTTCTCACAGGCGATGACTATGCACTCTACGTGCTGGGCAGGCGACCAAAGGGCGAAGCCTACATCATCGGATCGCAACTGGACGGGCCCGTGTTCGACGACGGCATCGCGCTCTGCTTGGGGTCTTACGACGGCAACTTCGCGCCTTTGAACCGCGGATGCCAAGCAATTCCCTAAGCGAGGGATTAAGGGCAGACAGCTCCGGCAAAGCGAAAATGTTGTTCTCAGGGGGTAGTTCAATGCTCGGCAGGAATCAGAAAACGAACACCGTTGCGCTTGCCGCTTGGTTGGCGGTGTCCGCTTGGGCCATTCCTGCAGGGGCGCAGACGGCGACGGACTTGGACTGCTCCGGTTGTGTCGACACCAAGGAGCTAGCCAGCGGCTCGATCGGCAGTCGCAAACTGCAAGACAACTCGGTCGGCGACCGCAAGATCAAGGACGGCGCGATCGGCCAGAACAAGATCAAGGACGACGCCATCGGCCAGAGGAAGATCAAGGATCGGGCGATCGGCACGCTTGAGCTGAAGCTCGGCGCCGTCGATACCGGCAACATTCAAGACGGCGCCGTGAGCGCCGCCAAACTGACCGAGGATGCGGTCTTTGGGCGCATCCTGGTGGTGCGCAACGACCCGGCGGACACGGGCGGCAACTGCGAAGAACTGCTGGCCGTGCTGGCCGGCATCACCGACAACGATGCGGAAAGCACTTACCTAATCCTGCTCGAGCCTGGGACCTACGATTGCGGCGCCAGCCCGGTGCAGATGAAACCCTTCGTCGATATCGAGGGCGCGGGACGATCGACGACATTGATTAGGGGCCGGCGTTCGGACGAGTTCATCGACGGTGTCGTGCGCGGTGCCAGCAACGCAGAACTGCGCCGCCTGTCTGTCAGAAATGTCGTCCGCAACAAGATCGACGCCGTCGCGATCTACAACGACCAGGACGGTTTCAGGATTACCGACGTGCGCGCCGAGAGCGTGACCAGGGGCGCCGAGGGCTCTTTTGCCATTGTCATCGACGGTCCCTCGGCAAGGGCCACCCTCACGAACGTCGTTGCAACAGCGTCGCCGGCAAACTCCATTTCCGCGGGAGTCACGGTTTTTGACGGCGCACGGGCCGACATGATCCATGTCGATTCCCTGGCAGGCCAGGCGGTCGACACGAGCAACGGCCTGTTGATTGGAGAGGGTGGGACAGCGACTCTGCGCAGTTCGACAATGACAGGGGTAAGCGAAGGGATCTTTTCCATATCTCCTGGCGATCGGATCAACGTCGTGAGCAGCCAGCTGCTCGGCTATTTCTCGGCCAAGGGATTCGGGACATTCCGCTGCATTGCGACCACGGCTGACTCCAACTTCTTTCTTATGGGGCCGGGCTGCGGGAGGACACCACCGCCATGAAGACAAGGCACGGGGCAGCAACACCGCTTTTACAGGCCTGGCGCGTTGAATGCCGCTAGAGCAATGGGAGGGGATTGAGAAATGCCCATGGCAAGAAATGCCGTAAGTGCGATGGCGGTAGCTTGCACGCTGGCGGTGTCCGCTTGGGCCGGCCCCGCCGCCGCGCAGACCGCGACGGACCTTGACTGTTCAGGCTGTGTGGAAAGCGGCGATTTGGCCAACGGTTCAATCGGCAATCGCAAGCTGCAGGACAACTCGGTCGGCGACCGCAAGATCAAGGACGGCGCGATCGGCCAGAACAAGATCAAGGACGACGCCATTGTCCAGGGGAAGTTCAAGGACCGGGCGATCGGCGCACGCAAGCTGAAGCTTGGCGCCGTCGCTGCGGAAAACATCCAGAACGGCGCGGTAAGCGCCGCCAAGTTGGCCCCGGACGCGGTCTTCGGGCGCATCCTCGTGGTGCGCAACGATCCGGCGGACCCGCTCGGCAACTGTGATGAACTGCTGGCCGTGCTGGCCGACATCACCGACAACGACGCCGGCAATCCCTACACGGTGGTGCTCGAGCCGGGGACCTATGACTGCGGCACGACCTCGGTGCAGATGAAGCCTTTCGTCGATCTCGCCGGGTCGGGCAGAGGCATCACGACCGTCAAGGGCCAGATCGACAGTAACAGCCTGGGCGTCGTAACAGGGGCGAACGACTCGGAGCTGCGCGGGATGCGTGTCGAGCACATCGGCGGCCCCGACAACGCGGTCAGCGCCGTCAGCACGGGAGACACGAACGTCAAGATCACTGACCTCACCGCGGTCGCGCAGAACTCAGCGGGCGGCGCCACCGGCATTCGTGTGGGTGCTGGAACTCCTGTTCTAACGAACGTCCTGACGTCGGCGGACAACGCGGGCGCACCGAGCGCGTTCAGCACCAATGGTGTCTTCGTGGCCTCCGGCACGCCGACGCTCTTCAATGTCCACGCGATCGCCGGTGGCGGCAGCGACGCCTGGGGACTGCAGCAAATCGGTGCTTCGGTGACTACGGCCCGGCAATCCAGGTTCCTGGGCGGGGGCACCGAGGCGGTACGCGCATCGGGCGCCGTCAATCTGGTGCTGAGCCAGGTGGACGGAGCGGTGTCGCTCTTGAGCGGCGGTGTCGCGACCTGCGTGAACGCCTACAATCGCGACTTCGTCCTGCTGGACAGCAACTGTAGCCCGATTCCCTAGATTGCTCGGCCACCGAGCTGGCTAGGTCGGCCGTCTAAGACCTGGCGGCCTTGGAAGCGACGCGATCCGACGAGAATGCAATTCAAGGCTCGGTGGGCCGCCTCGCCATCCATCTCAGGGTTGAATTCACCCCGGGATTCGAGCCGAGCGGCCGAGGATCTCGCGGCCACTGTGGCAATTGTCACAGATCGGCAATTGCCAAGCGCATGAGATTAAGGTGCGATCACGATGCGCTATCCGAGGCTCGAGTTCGCCCACATAGCGGATCCTGGGGTCGCGACGAGTCTTCGTGGATGGACCGGTGTTTCATTCGCCGCCACGATAAAGAATCAAAAAAGGAGGCAGGGATGTCTATCAAAACTAGGGAAATGGGCGCGCTGGCGATGGCCGGCGGGCTGTTGGTCTTCGCGTGGGCCGGGCCGGCCGCCGCGCAGGTGGTGGCCGACGACGTGCAATGCTTGGGCTGCGTGGACAGCAACGATTTGGCCAACGGCTCGGTCGGAAGCAGAAAGCTGGCCAACGATTCGATCGGCGACCGGAAGCTGAAGGACAACACCGTCGGCCAGAAGAAGCTGAAGGACAACGCGGTCACCAGCCGAAAGATCCTCGACGGCGCGGTCGGCCAGAGAAAGATCGGGGTCAACGCGATCACCACCCCCAAGATCATCGACGGCGCCGTCACCACGGACAAGCTGAGGGACGACGCGGTGACTGGCGACAAGATCGCGCCGGGCGCGGTCAGCGCGGACAACTTGGCGGTGGACGCCGTCTTCGGGCGCATCCTGGTGGTCCGCAATTTCCCGACCGACCAGGTCGGCAACTGCGACGAGCTGCGCGCCGTGCTGGCCGATATCACCGACAACGATGTGAACAACCGCTACCTGATCCTGCTGGAGCCGGGGATTTACGACTGTGGCACGACCTCCGTGGAGATGAAGCCCTTCGTCGATATCGCGGGTTCCGGCCGCGAAACAACGCTGATCACCGGGAGCAGGGCCGGCACCAACAGCGGCGGCGTGATCCGCAACGCCCGGAACACCGAACTCCGGGATCTCTCGGTGCGCAACGTGAATGAACGAGTTGCCCTCTACGTTGGTCAACCCGACTCCCGTGTCACCAACGTTCGCGCCGAGGTTACCGGAACGAACACCGTTGGCTATGCGTTACTCGTTCTCAACTTTAGCGGTACGACAGTCATCACGAACGTGGAAGCCAACACAACCGACGGGGCGAGCAGTTTCGCGGCCGGGCTCTATATTGCCGGAGGACCGAATGCGGTTCTGGTCAACGTCGTCGCCACGGCAGGTCCCGCTAGTACTAACTCTTCTGGACTCCAGTTGTTTAACGCGACGGTGACGGCCCGGAATTCGGTCTTCTCGGGTGTCGACGGCGGGGCCATAGCATTGGCGGGCGGGGGCGCCGTTACGGCGAACCTGGTGACCAGCCAGCTCAGCGGCTTGGTGGCCGTCGGCGGGCCGGGAACCTTCAGGTGCTCCGGCAGCTACGACGAGAACTTCAACACACTGGACGACAACTGCGATCCGATACCGTGACCTTTCGGCCCGACGGGGCCGGAAGCGGCGCATCGTCCGGGGCGCTATCGAACCGGTCTCGGCGCGTTGACTCTGCCGCCGCCGGTGGCGCCGGACCGCGTTTAAGCCGGTTCCTCTCGCCGGGCGTCAGCCGACGCGCCCGGCCGAACCAGACTCGACCAGCCGGCCGGCATTGCGGGGCGGGCCAACGCGGTTGACTGGATCAAGAGATAGCAAAGAGGGAGGACGAGCAGATGTTGATCAAAGCCAGGGGAATGGGCGCGCTGGCGCTGGCCGGCGGGCTGTTGGTTTCTGTTTGGGCCGGGCCGGCCGCCGCGCAGGTGGTGGCCGACGACGTGGTCTGCTCCGGCTGCGTTGGGACAAACGATCTGGCCAACGGCTCGATCGGGAACCAGAAGCTGAAGGACCTCTCGATCGGCGATCGCAAGCTGAAGGACGGCGCAATCGGCCAGAACAAGATCAAGGACGACGCCATCGGTCAGAACAAGATCAAGGACAATGCGATCGGCGACCGCAAGATCAAGGACGGAGCGATCGGCCAGAACAAGATCAAGGACGACGCGATCGGCCAGAACAAACTGAAGGACAGCGCGGTCAGCACGGCCAAGATCGCCGACCAGGCGGTGACCGGCGACAAGATCGCGCCCGGCTCGGTCACCGCCGACAAGCTCGCCTTCTCCCTCTCGCCGACGGGGTCCCGGACCCCGGTCAACGCCTGCGGCACGATAGACCAGCCGGGCTCCTACGTGGTGACCCAGAACCTGGCGGCCACGGGCGACTGCCTGATCCTGGCCGCCGATTTCGTCACCTTGGACCTCAACGGGTTCACGTTGTCCGGCGATGGCACCGGCAATGGGGTCGCCGACGACGGCCTCGGGCATCTGGGCCTGGCGGTGCGCAACGGGACGATCGAGAACTTTGACCGGGGCGTAGATGTCAGGGACGCCTCCGACTGCATCGTCGATGACCTGCGCGTGCTGAACAACGCCGGGGTGGGAATCCTGAGCGGCACCGGCTGCCGCGTGAGCGAGAACGTCGTCGCCGGCAGCGGCAACGATAACATCCGGACCGGCGGTGCCAACATCGTCTCCCGCAACGTGGTCGAGGGCGGCTCCATCAACGGCATCAAGGTCGGCCGCGGCTCGATCGTCAGCGAGAACATCGTGTCGGGGAACGGCAACATCGGGGTCGTGCTGGCCCAGGGAACCCTGCTCACCAGCAACGCGATCAGTCAGAACACGAATGCCGGGATCAACACTTCCGAGGGCGGTCAGGCCAACAAGACCGATTCCACGGTGACCAACAACGTCGTGGTGGGGAACAGCGGCGGCGGCATCAACTACAGCGTCACCGACGATGGCCTGCTGGTGGCCAACAACACGATGCGTTCGAACCCCAGCGGCAACCAGGTCAGCACCTGCAACACCTGCACCATCGTGGACAACCGCTTCTGAGCCGGGCTACGGGAGATCAAGACATGCCGACATCGATCAGATACGGCCTGGGCCTCGCGAGTGCCCTTGTCTCAGCCTTGGCGCTCTTGGGAGTCGCCAGGGCCGAGGTCCGGGTTCCGGTCACTGCTTGCACCACCATCTTGCAGCCCGGTTCCTACATCCTGACCCAGAACGTACTTGCCACGGGCCTCGCCGATTTCGACGGCTGCATCATTCTCGGGGCCGACAACATTACCTTCGATCTGAACGGCTATGCCGTTATCGGGGACGGCACGGGCAAGGGGATAACGCAAAGCGGCTCGCGCAACGGCATCACCGTGCGGAACGGCACGGTTGCCAACTTCGGCGCCGCCGTCGACCTGGAGAATACGACCACCTGCCAACTGCACGACCTGCGGACACTCGGCAGCACGGGCAATTCGGGTTTCCAGCAGTTCCAGGGCTACGGCAT
>JASJEC010000066.1 GCA_030064845.1 Kiloniellales bacterium | reverse complement strand
ACGACCAGGATATCCACACGGGTGGTCAGGCGGATCGGGGTCAGGGCCTCTCTGAGCACTCCTTCGTAGTACCGATTGATCTGCAGGTCGCGGATGATCTCGTCGGAAATAGGCATGCAAGTTTCTCCTTCTGGTCCAGGCCTCTCGTCAGAATTCGGGGACCCTTGGCTTCGCTGCTCGATGACGACCGCGTTGCCGACGCGGAACGAAGATCGAAAGTCGCCCGGGAAAACCCTTCTTGAATATCCTTGGATAAGAGCAGAGGCCGCGACCGGAACCTGTGGGAAATCACACAATCAATAGGTTTATGAGTATACGGGGTTCTTGAAATAGTTGCAGACGGTGCATCTTTGATGCTTCGTGAATTTTGGTGCCGGAGCGTCGGAGGCAGCGCAGCCAGACCCTCCGGTGACAGCCGCGCGCCCTCCCGCTAGGATGCTCGCGGGGAGTCATGCCTTCGCCCCTTCGACACGGGAGACGCTCTCTTTGGTGCTTGAGATAAAGCCGGCCGTCGCGAGCCTTCATTTCAGCCTCCCGGAAGAGCCCGATTTCCAGTTCCTCCTCTACGGTCAGGCCGCCGCGCTCGGCCGGGAGCTTCCCGCCGCCGCGCTGATGAAGAGCCTGGTCGAGGAGGCGCAGAGCCTGCTCGGGGCGAAATGATCGCCGGCGGGCCGCCGCCGCCGCTTGACGCTCGCGCGGGCGGGGCATAAACCCGGCCCTGACCGAGATCGAGACCGACACCGAGACGCTTCGGAGCCCCGAGATGACCGAGCCCGCCGCCGTGAAACGCGCCCTGATTTCCGTTTCCGACAAGACCGGAATCTCCGAGTTCGGCCGCCGGCTGCAGGCGCTCGGCATCGAGATCCTGTCGACCGGCGGCTCGGCCAAGGCGCTCCAGGCCGCCGGCGTGGCGGTCACCGAGGTCTCGGAGGTCACCGGTTTCCCGGAGATCATGGATGGAAGGGTCAAGACTCTGCACCCCAAGATCCACGGCGGCATCCTGGCCCGGCGCGACACGGCCGGCCACGCCGCCGCGATGGAGGAGCACGGGATCGAGGGCATCGATCTGGTCGCGGTCAATCTCTACCCCTTCCGCAAGGCGCTCGCCTCGGGCGCCGGCCGCGAGGCCTGCATCGAGAACATCGACATCGGCGGCCCGGCGCTGATCCGCGCCGCGGCGAAAAACCACGCCTTCGTCACCGTGGTGACCGATCCCGCCGACTACGCGGCGGTCGCCGAGGAGCTGGAGGCGCGCGACGGCGCGACGTCGGCCGAACTGCGCCGCCGCCTCGCGGCCGCGGCCTATGCCCACACCGCTGCCTACGACAGCGTCATCGCCGGCTGGCTCGCCGAGGCGGAGGGTCTCGGCTTCCCCAAGCAGATCACGATCGCCGGCGAGCTGGCCGAAGTGCTGCGCTACGGCGAGAACCCGCACCAGGAGGCGGCCTTCTACCTGGCCGACGGCAAGCCGCTCGGCGCGCGCGCCGGCGTGGCGGGCGCCAGGCAGCGCCAGGGCAAGGCGCTCAGCTACAACAACCTGAACGACACCGACGCGGCCTACGAGCTGGCGGCCGAGTTCGACGAACCGGCGGTGGCGATCATCAAGCACGCCAACCCCTGCGGCGTGGCGGTCGGCGCCACCCTCTCGGCGGCCTACGAGAAGGCGCTGGCCTCGGACCCGGTCAGCGCCTACGGCGGCATCGTGGCGGTAAACCGCACGCTCGACGAAGCGACGGCCGCGCGGATCGCCGAGCTCTTCGTCGAGGTGGTGATCGCGCCCCGCGTCGCGGAGGGCGCGGCGCGCGCCCTGGAGGGCAAGAACAACCTCCGCCTGCTGGAGGCCGGCGACCTGCCGGACCCCGGCGCGCCGGGCCAGGTGTTCAAGTCGCTGGCCGGCGGCCTCCTGGTCCAGGGGCGCGACAATGGCCGCACCGCCCCGCCGGACCTGCGCGTGGTGACCAAGCGCGCGCCCACGGCCGAGGAACTGGCCGACCTGATCTTCGCCTTCCGGGTCGCCAAGCACGTCAAGTCGAACGCCATCGTCTACGCCAAGGACGGCGCCACGGTCGGCATCGGGGCGGGCCAGATGAGCCGCGTCGACTCCTCGCGCATCGCCGCGCAGAAGAGCTGGGACGCGGTGCGCGCCTCTGGCGGCACGCGGGCCGGAACCGAGGGCTCGGTGGTCGCCTCCGACGCCTTCTTTCCCTTCGCCGACGGCCTCTTGGCCGCCGCCGAGGCCGGCGCCCAGGCGGTGATCCAGCCCGGCGGCTCGCTGCGCGACGATGAGGTGATCGACGCCGCCAACCGGGCCGGACTCGCCATGGTCCTCACCGGCCAGCGCCACTTCCGGCACTAGAGCAGATCCGGGTTTGACCGAATCGCCAAAGGCGATCCATCAAACCCGGTGAATCTGCTCTGGCCCCGTGACGGGATCTCAGTACGAGAAGACGAAGTCGACGTAGGCCCGGTAGTCCAGGACCGTGTTGTCGTCCTCGGTCAGCTGGGTCTCGCCGCCGGCGCCGATCTGGATGTTGTCGGTGAAGTGATAGCGCAGGCCGCCGCCTAGCGTGATCGTCGTGTCCCGATCCTCGCTGCCGAAGTTCAGGGCATCCACGCCGTCCAGCTGCCCCAACGCGTCCTCCGAGCGGTTGCCGTTGTCGATGGCGGTGAAGCCGTTGATCTCGAGGATCGTGAAGAGTCCCTCGTAGACCTCGTAGTTGCCATGGAGCGAATAGTGGAGGATCGAGGTGTCCTCGTCGGTGTCGACCGCGATGTTGGCCCCCAGACTTGCCTGCAGCCCGAAGTCGCCGAAGGTCCGCGTTCCCGTGATGAAGGGATTGAAGAAGCCGTCGCCGTTGCCCTGGAGCTCGATCCCCCCGGTCTCAAGATCTTCGATCGGGATTTCGTAGCGAAGGCCCGCCGTCAGGAGACTCTCCGTCTCGGGCTCCGAATAGACCGCGTACTTGAAGCCCAAGGCGATGTTGGCGAAGCCCTCCTCGTCTTCCAGGACCTCGTCGAAGTTGGCGTCGACGTAGCCGTCCTTGGTCGCGATGAAGCCGAGTCTCTCGGTCAGAGCGAGACGGAGCTGCAAACCGACCAGGTGGAAGTTGCCGCCGTCGGTCACGAAATCGTCCGGGATCTCGTTGTACAGGTAGAACGGCCGCGCCTCGGTCGTGATGTAGGGCGTCTCGTTGAAGATCAGGTTGGTGATCGGCGGCACGTAGCGGTCGTGGCGCCCCTCCCCGAGGGACCCCTTCAGATCGAGGCCGAAAGGCGCGAAGGCGTCCTCCTCCTCCCCGAGCGCCTGGCCCGGGACGAGAGACGCCGCCAGATAGATTGAGAACGCGAAAATGGCGGCGATCCCGCCGGGACTGCCCCTGGTCATCCCCTGTACCTCCTTTGCAAAAACCAAGCCCCTGCGGTCCGGCAGGGGCTTCCCCTTTGGCACTGGGAGGAGGATGCACGACCTGGTTATCCGGCCCTTGATCTGCATCAATGTGCGGATTGACACGCCCCTCTCTGCAGTCCCGCGGGGCGAGAGAGCGGCATTGAGGGGAACCGTCGGTTTCCGCTTCCCCGAGGAAGCAACGCGATGGCGCGCCGCTTCGATCAGCCGAGGTCGGGTTCCGTCGCCTTGAAGCTCTCGACCTCCTTAATACGCTCCCACCAGTCGGCGACGCCCGGGACCGCCAGGAGGCGCTCGGCGTCCGGCGTCAGCGAGACGTAGAAGAAGATCGGGCCGAGCAGGAAGTCCGCGAGGCTAGGCTCGGTGCCCGCGAGCCAGGGATCGTCGCCCTTGATCTCCGTCATCAGGAGGCCGAGCAGCTTCTCGCTCTCCTTGAGCGCGGCTTGGCGGGCCTCGTCATTGGCGCCCCCGATCAAGTCCGGGAAGAGATGGTATCCGGCGACGCCGACCAGGGCGTTGTAGCCGTAGCTGTTGATCAGGCAGATCGCCTCGTTCATCCGCGCCCGGCCCTTCGGCGTGTCGGCGACGAAGGACGGCCCGGCCAGGGTCTCGTCCAGATAGCGGCAGATCGCATCGGTCTCGCGAATTCGCATGCCGTCGATGTCCATGACCGGCACCTTGCCGAAGGGATGGCGCGCCAGGTGCTCCGGCTGCCGGGGCTCGCCGGCCAGCACATTGACCGGGACCTGCTCGTAGTCGGCGCCCTTCTCCCTGAGGAGTATCCGGACGGTGCGGACGTAGGTGGATCCGTCGAAGCCGTAGAGAATCGGTTTGCCAGACATGCCAGCCCCTCCTGTTCGATTGATTGAGCCCTTGAGGTAGGCGCTCGGAGCCGCGATGTGAAGCGCTCCGCAAAGACCGATTTCAGGACAAGGGCTCCGTGGCCGTCGTACCTCTTGTCACCTGGCGTGGAGCCATTCAGTTACTCTCGCCGTAAGAAGGCCGTCATGCGCGAAGCAACCTCCAGAGGCCGAAGGCTGATGAAATCTCGTTCCGTTCTGATCCTGGCTCTTGCCGGCACTGCCTTTCTTACGACGATGGGCGCCACGGCCCACGAGGGCGCCACCGGCATCGTCAAGCACCGGATGGAGATGATGAAGGAAATGGCGAAGGCCATGAAGGCGCTGGCGCCGATGGTGAAAGGCGAGACGGCTTGGAACGTCGCGCTGGCACGGGCTTCCGCCGCGACCATCGCCGGCCATGCGGACAAGATGCCGGAAACCTTCCCGGAAGGCAGCGACGGTCATCCAAGCGAGGCGAAGAAGACGATCTGGAGCGCTTGGGACCAGTTCGAAGAAAGCGCGGAAGCGCTGCGCAGTCAGGCGGCACGTCTGGAGGCGGCGGCGGCGAAGGGCGCCCAGGCGGCGAAACCCCTCTTCGCCGAGATCACGAACGAGTGCAAGGCCTGCCACCAGGACTTTCGGGAGAAGAAGCAGTAGCGCTCCCGCTCGATATCAACCTGCTAGGGCGGATCATGTCTTGATGGAACCACTTCGTGGTTTCCAACTAAACATGTGAATCTGCTCTAGGGCTGGCTGGCGTAGTGCTTGAGGAAATCGATGTAGCTGATCATGCCGACCAGCTTGCCCCGGTCCACGACGGGCATGGCGCCGAACTTGTTGAGCGACAGGAGATCGGCCACCTCGCGCGCCGGCGTGTCCGGCGACACGCACTCGGGATCGGGGTGCATGCACTCGCCGACCCGGAACTGGTCGAGCACGGTCTCGCGCTTGACGCCGGCCTCCTGCTCGACCAGCGGCGAGTTGACCGCCAGGCGCAGGTCGCGGTCGGTGATGATGCCGACCAGATCCCCGCCGTCCACCACCGGCAGGTGCCGATAGCCCGCCTGGTTCATCTTTGCCATGACTTCATGGAGAGGCGCCTCCGGAGACACGACCTCGAGCGCATCGCTCATGAGATCCTTTACCACCAACATGGTCCTGTCCTCCTAAACGCAGGTTCCCTCGGATCGGAGAGTAGGGCGCCGGGATCGGGGAAACCTTGACGCAGATCATCTGCGCGGCAGCGGCCGGGCGGCACAGGTGAGAAGTCGACCCGCATCGGCTCATGAGACACCCCCCGCGTGCCGCAAGTGGAACGCGGGGGTGTCTGCTGTGCGCCGGTTACTCGCCGACGAAGATCGAGACGGTCTCAGAGCTGTGGCCGGTTTCGGGATCGAACGACTGCTCTTCCTGTAGGCGGAGCTGCACCGAGCCGGGGGTCAGGCTGCGGTAGCGCAGGAAGACCGGGTCGTCGCCGCGCGTCGTGACAACATCGCCCAAAAACACCGGGAACAGCCGATCGAAGGTCTGGCCGAAGGGCACCAGACTGAACTGGCTGCTGGCGCCGTCGTTGAACACCGTGACCGCGCGGCCGTCGGCCGTCGTCCCGCTGCCGCGCTCCAGGGCGATCCAGCTCAGGGTCTCTGTCGCGTGGCCGCCGGCACTGGCCTCCTCTTCGCTCATGGCGATGCCGAACCCGGTGGCGTTCAGGCCGGCGACCCGCGTGGTTACGGGATCCGCGCCGTTGTAGGTCGCCACCGAGGTGAAGAGCGCCGGCGCATCGATGAAGCTCGATGCGAAGGTCACCGGATCCAGGCCGCCGCGCAGCAGGCGGCTGGTGTCCAGCGTGCCCGCCTCGACCGTCAGGCCGGCCAGGCTGGTCTCGCCCGCCTCGGCGACCATGTAGAACACGCGCTCCGGGATATGAGTGCCGCCCAGGTAGTCCCATTCCTGGTAACGCAGCTCGAAGGACCGGCCGGTCACGTTCTGCAGGCGGATCACGCCAGGGTCCGACCCCTTGCTCGAGACCGGCCGGGCGACCACCACCGGGTTCTTGTACGCGCGGTAGAGCGGCACGGTCGCCCAGTCGTGGGTCACGCCGTCCACGGTGCCCCATTCCATGGGCGCCGGGAAGCTCGGCGCCAGGCGGCGCAGCGCAACCGTGTCGCGCCCCCGGCTCGAGACGTCCTGGGCGAAGAGGTGGCCGCCCAGGGCGATGGCGGAGAGCTGCTCCTTGGTGTGGCCGACCTCCGCGTCTGCCGAGGCCTCCTCCTCCAGCTTCAGGGCTGAGCTCAGAACCGGGGTGAAGCGGTCGTCGATCGAGAGCGACGGGATGGTGTAGGGGAAGTACTGCCCGCCGATCTCAAGCACGCCCGAGTCCTCCGGCATGTAGACCGCGACATAGCCGACCTCTTCGGTCGTGTGGCCGTTCATCAAGGCCTCTTCCTCGTAGAGCGCCGCCTCGAAACCGCCCGCCGTAAGGTTGCGCGCCCGGACCGTCACCGGCTCGCCGCCGCGGAAGGTCTGGACCGTAAGCAGGAGAAGCGGCGGCTCGGGGAAGGGCTGCGAAAAGCTCTGGGCCTGGAACCTGCCCGTGCCGCCCAGGGGAAAGCGCCCGATCTCGACGATCGAGCCGTCCGGCGCCACCTCGCCGCCGGTCTCGGCCACCAGGTAGGACAGGCGCTCCTCGCCATGGACGTCGTCCAGGTAGACCCACTCCTGGAAGCGCACCTCGAAGGACGAGTCCGTGACCTGCTGCAGCCGGACCACGCCCGGCGCCGGGTCGTTTGCCGTCGGCGGCCCGACGATCACCACGGGGTCGACCAGGTCGGCCGGCAGCTCAACCGTCCGCCAGGTGTCGTCGATCGTGATCTCGGCCACGGAAGGCGCCTGGATCGGCCCGAAGGCGAAGACATCATAAGCCAAACCGTTGACATCGGTCCCGCCGCCCGGGATCAGGTTGGTCGACATCGACTGGAAGACCACGTAGCGCCCGTCGGCGCTGAGCGAGGGGTACTCGGTTCCGCGTTCGCCCTGCGCCCCGCCGTCGGCGGCGTCCTGGCGGCCGACCAGCCTGAGCCTCTCCGTCTCCCGGTCGAACAGGAAGGCGTCGAATTCGAGGCCGTTGGCGTCGGGCCCTCCGCCGGGGATCAGGTTGTTCATACTCGACTCGAAAGCCACGAATCGTCCGTCGGCGCTGATCCCCGTGCCAACAGTGACGAAGCTGCCCAAAGTGCCGCCCTGCCCTTGGGCGCCCCCGTCAGCGATGTCCTGGCGGCTGATCAGTTCCAGGGCGCCCGTATCACGGTCGAACAGAAAGACGTCCCAGGCGTCGCCGTTGACATCGGTCCCGCCGCCGGGGATCAGATTGGTCGCGGAGGAATTGAAGGCCACGAAGCGCCCGTCGGCGCTCAAGGCCGACGAAGAGCTGGACGCGTTGCCCTGTGCCCCGCCGTCCGCGATGTCCTGGCGGCTGATCAACTCGAGCCCGCCCGTATTACGGTCGAACAGGAAAACATCGTTCTCCGTACCGTTGGCATCGGTTCCGCCGCCGGGGATCAGGTTGGTCGAGCCAGAAGCGAAACTCACGTAGCGGCCATCGGCACTGATCGAGGGATTGCTTGAGAAGCCGTCGCCCTGCGCCCCGCCGTCGGCGGCGTCTTGGCGGCTGATCAGTTCGAGCCCGCCCGTATCACGGTCGAACAGGAAGACGTCGGGCTGAGAACCGTTGACATCGGTCCCGCCGCCAGGGATCAGGTTGGTCGCGTATGACAAGAAGGTCACGTAGCGCCCATCGGCGCTCAACAAGGGACGCTCGCTCCGGTCGTTTGCCTGCGCCCCGCCGTCGGCGATGTCCTGGCGGCTGATCAGTTCGAGCGCCCCAGTATCACGGTCGAGAAGGAAAACATCCGTCCCAAAGTTGGCGTCGGCCCCGCCGCCAGGGATCAGGTTGGTCGCGCCGGACGAGAAGGCGACGTAGCGGCCATCGGCACTGATCGCGGGCCACTCGCTCGGGCCGTTTCCCTGCGCGCCGCCGTCGGCGACGTCCTGGCGGCTGATCAGCTCGAGCCCGCCCGTCTCGCGGTCGAAGAGGTAGACCTGTTTATTGACCGCGCCGGGGACCAGGTTGGTCGCGGTAGAGGCGAAGACAACGAAGCGTCCGTCCGCGCTCGTTCTGGGGAAAGGTGTAAAGCTCTCGCCATTTGCCTGGGCGCCGCCGTCGGCATCGGACTGGCGGCTGATCAGTTCGAGGTTCTGCGCGCTCGCCACCGAGGCACCAAGCCCGGCGGAAAGACACAAGACAAGCCCAGCTATCAAATAAGATTTTCTCATGTTTCTGACTCCGTCTCGCGGTGGAGAGCCCTGAGGCGTAGCGAAAGGTTGCACAATGAGAACAATTCAGCATTGATCTGGGTCAAACGTGGTTAAACCACGACTCGGCGGTGCCTGGCGGGCAGTGCAGTCTTCGGCGCAGCACGCGATGAAGTCAGATTAGCTGTGTTAATTCGAAAATCGCCCGTTCTCTTCAGGGCGGATCACCCTCTCGGCAAGCCGCAGTCCGGCTCGGCGAAGCGTTCGGCCAGAAAGTCGATGAAGCGGCGGACCTTTGGGGAGAGGTGGCGGCCTGGCGGGTAGACCGCATAGATCGCGCTGTCGGGCGCGTGGTAGCCGGGCAGGGCCTCGAGCAGGCGGCCGGCCTCGAGGTCCTGGCCGATCAGCCAGAGCGGCAGGAGGGCGAGCCCGGACCCCTGGAGCACGGCGGCGTGCAGGGCCTCGGCGTTGTTGGCCTCCAGGTTGCCCGAGACCCGCACCGACTGCTCGACGCCGTCCGGCCCGACGAAGATCCAGTCGTTGCGCAGCGCCCGGTAGGTGTAGACGAGGCAGTTGTGACCGGCGAGGTCCGCCGGCTCGGCCGGCCGGCCGTGGCGCTCGAAGTAGGCCGGCGACCCGCTGACCAGCCGGCGGTTCCGGGCGAGGCGGCGCGCGACCAGGCTGGAATCCGCCAGCTCGCCGATCCGGATCACCAGGTCGACGCCCTCCTCGACCAGGTCGACGAAGCGGTCGTTGAAGGTCAGGTCGATGCGCAGCGCCGGATGCTGCTCGAGAAAGCGCGGCAGCAGCGGCGCGATGTGCTGGCGCCCGAAGGCGAAGGGCGCGTTGACACGGAGCGTGCCGCGCGCCTCGCCGCGCAGGTCGGTCACCGCCTGCTCGGCCTCTGCCACCTCGGCCAGAATCCGGACCGCGCGCTCGTGAAAGGCACGGCCTTCCTCGGTCAGCGCGAACTGCCGCGTGGTCCGGGTGATGAGCCGCGCGCCGAGCCGGTCCTCGAGGCGGCCGATCTGCTTGCTGACCGCCGAGGGAGTCAGGCTGAGCCCGCGGGCCGCGGCCGAGAAGCTGCCGGCCTGGACAACGCGGGCGAAGAGCTCCATGGCGCTGAGGCTGTCCATCTGTTCCGCCCAGTCACTAATCTTGTTCCTGGACACATTATTATAAAATTCACCGACAAAGGCTATATCACGTTCATCCACGCTCCCGGACCCAAGGAAGGACCTCGTCATGCAGCAGGAAGCCCACAGAATCGCAAGCCCCGAGACCATCGAGCGCGGCGTTGCGCGCGGCAAGCGGCTGCAGGCCCAAGCCCTGCGCGAGGCCTTTACGAGCCTGTTCCGCAGAGCCGAGTCGAAGCAGCCGGCCGTCACAGGGAGCGGCGGCGCCAGGCAGGACGGTTTCGCGCGGGCCTGAGCGCTTACTTCGGTTCCTTTACCCGAAGAAAGATCAAGAGACCGACCAGGAGAAAGACCAGGATCGACGACATGCCGATGCGCATGTTGTCGGTCGCCGCCGTCAGCACCGTGACGACGAAGGGCCCGAGGAAAGCGGTCGCCTTGCCGGAGAAGGCATAGAGCCCGAACATCTCGTTCCTCATCTCCTCTGGCGCCAGGCGGGCCATGAGCGAGCGGCTGGCCGACTGGGCCGGGCCGACGAAGACGCCAAGCGTCGCGCCGACGATATAGAACCAGAGCTTGCTCTCGACCAGCAGCACGGCGGCACCGAGGGCGATGAGCGCAACCACCGAGATGATGATGGTCCGCTTTGCGCCGATCCAGTCGTCGATCCAGCCGAAGGCGAAGGCGCCCAGGCCCGCGGTCACGTTGAGCAGGATGGCGAAAATCAGGATCTCCTCGGTGTCCATGCCGAAGCGGCCCGCGGCGTAGATGCCGCCGAACACGAAGAGCGTGTTCAGGCCGTCGATATAGATCATGCGGCCCAGCAGGAACCAGGCGATGTTGGCGTAGCGCCGGAGCCGCAGGAAGGTCCCGACGAGCTGCCCCAGTCCCTCGCGGACCGCCTCGGCCCAGGAGTAGGAGCCCGCCGGGTGGTCCGGGGTCATGAGGAAGAGCGGCAGCGAGAAGACAAAAAACCAGACGGTGACGAGCAGGGCGGTCGCGCGCACCGGCTCGGCCATCTCGGGATCGAGGCCGAACAGCGGCGGGTCCGGCCAGATCAGCAGCAGGAGGCAGAGGACCAGGCTCATCAGGCCGCCGAAATAGCCAAGCCCCCAGGCCCAGCCGGAGATTCGCCCCATCATGTGGCGCGGCGCGATCTCCGGGAGCATGGCGTTGTAGAAGACGTGGGCCAGCTCGAAGGCGGCGTTGGCCACGGCCACCAGGATCAGGGCCCTGAGCGCGAAGTCGAGCGAGGGCTCCACGGTCCAGAGCCCGGCGCCGGCGACCAGGCAGATCGCCGTGAAGAGCGCGACCCAAGGCTTGCGCCGGCCGCTCTTGTCGGCGATCGCGCCGAACACCGGGGCCAGCAGCGCCACGGAAAGGGCCGAGATCGAGATCGCCGTGCCCCACTGGCTGGTCGCCGCCTCGGGCGTGGGCGCGAGGGCGCGCTCGAAGTAGGCGGCGAAGACGAAGGTGACGACGACGGTCGGAAAGGCCGAGTTGGCCCAGTCGTAGAAGCACCAGGCGGCGATCGCCGCCTTGCCGGCCGGCCGCCGCGCGTCTGCCTGGGCGGCCACGCCGGCGGTGCTCAACCGCCGACCATGGTCTTGAGCTGCCGGTTGGCCACGGCCAGCATGGCGAAGTCCGGCGCCCCGGTCGACTGCAGCTCGGCCAGGAGCTGCTCGGTGCGCACCACCAGCGGCCGGCGGGAGTCGGACCAGCTGTCGATCACGCCCTCCATCGCGCCGTTGCCGGCGCTGCTCAGCACGCGCTGGGTCAGCTCACCCTGGTGGCCGAAGAGGTCGTCGATCACCGCCGTGACCGCCAGCTTGTCCCAGGCGGTGTCGGTCGGCAGCTGCCCCGCGGCGCGGCGCAGCCAATCGAAGCCGAAGCGCGCGCCGATCTCGAAGTAGGCCTTGGACACCTCGGGCACCTCGCGGCCGACGCTTCGGGCGATGCGCACGACGTCACAGGCCGGCGCCAGCAGCGCCAGGCCGGCGACCCGCCGGGCCAGCTCCTCGGGCACGCCCTTCTTGACGAAGCCGGCGGCGCTCTGGTCCATGATCCGCTTGTCGGCATCGCCGAGGTAGCCCTCCAGGCCTTGGATCAGGGTGTGCACGCCGCCGCCGAAGGCCTCGATCTCGCGCTCGATGTCGAGCGGCCGCTCGGCCTCGCGCAGGAACCAGACGGTCTCCCGCTCGATCAGCCGGCCGCACTCGATCAGCATGGCCGACTGGACCGACGTGGGGACCTTGTTGTCGAGCGCCTCGATCTGCCGCCAGATCTCCGGGATCTGAAAGATCTCGCGGCTGATCATGTAGGCGCGGGCGATATCCTCCGCCGGCATGCCGGTCTTCTCGCGCACCTCGTGGACGAAGGCGATGCCCTCGCGGTTGACCAGCTCGTTGGTCGCCACCGTGGCGACGATTTCGCGCCGCAGCCGGTGCTTGCCGATCTGCTTGCCGTATTTCTTCCTGAGTGCCGTCGGGAAGTAGTCGACCAGGTCCCGGGTCAGATAGGGATCGTCCGGCAGGTCGGAGGCCAGCAGCTCGTCGTAGAGCACGATCTTGGCGTAGGACAGCATGACCGCCAGCTCCGCCCGGGCGAAGCCCTTGTGCTGCTTGAACCGCTCCAGGATGATCTCGTCGTCGGGCAGGTTCTCGACGTCGCGGTCGAGGTCGCCGTTGCGCTCCAGGGAGCGCATGAAGCGCGCCGTGCGGTCGATCAGGTGCGCGCCCAAGTGGTGCGTCACGGTGATCGCCTGGCTCTGCAGGTAGTTGTCCCTGAGCACCAGATCGGCAACCTCGTCGGTCATCTTGGCGAGCAGCTGGTCGCGCTGCTTTCGGGTCATGTCGCCCGCCGCCTCGACCTCGCCCAGCAGGATCTTGATGTTGACCTCGTGGTCCGAGCAATCGACACCGGCGGAGTTGTCGATCGAGTCCGTGTTGCAGCGGCCGCCCGCGAAGTCGTACTCGATGCGCGCCTTCTGGGTCATGCCGAGGTTGGCGCCCTCGCCGATCACCTTGGCGCCGACCTCGGGGGCGTTGACTCTGATCGCGTCGTTAGCCCGGTCGCCGGCGTCGGCGTGAGTTTCCACGGTCGCCTTGATGTAGGTCCCGATGCCGCCGAACCACAAGAGCTCGGCCTCGGCCTTGAGCATGGCGGTGATCAGCTCGTTGGGCGTCATCTGGTCGCGGTTGAGGCCGAAGGCCTTCTTGATCTCCGGCGTCAACCTGATCGACTTGGCCTTGCGGTCGAACACCCCGCCGCCCTTGGAGATCAGCTTGGCGTCGTAGTCGGTCCAGGCCGATCGCGGCAGATCGAACAGCCGCTTGCGCTCGGCCCAGCTCTTCGCCGCGTCGGGCTTGGGATCGACGAAGATGTGCATGTGGTTGAAGGCGCCGACCAGCTTGATGTGCTTGGACAGCAGCATGCCGTTGCCGAAGACGTCGCCCGACATGTCGCCGCAGCCGACGCAGGTGAAGTCCTCGTTCTGGATGTCCTTGCCGAGCTCGCGGAAGTGGCGCTTGACCGACTCCCAGGCGCCGCGCGCCGTGATGCCCATCTTCTTGTGGTCGTAGCCGGCCGAGCCGCCGGACGCGAAGGCGTCGTCGAGCCAGAAACCGTAGTCGATCGAGACGCCGTTCGCGATGTCCGAGAAGGTCGCCGTGCCCTTGTCGGCGGCGACCACCAGATAGGGGTCGTTGCCGTCGACCCGCACCACCTGCTCGGGCGGAATCACATCCGGGCCCTTCAGGTTGTCGGTGATGTCGAGCAGCCCGCGGATGAAGGTCCGGTAGCAGGCGATGCCGGCCTCGAGGAAGGCCTCGCGCCCGGCCTCCGGCGGCGGCGGACGCTTGACCACGAAGCCACCCTTGGAGCCGACCGGCACGATGACCGCGTTCTTCACCTGCTGCGCCTTGACCAGGCCGAGGATCTCGGTGCGGAAGTCCTCGCGGCGGTCGGACCATCTGAGCCCGCCGCGTGCGACCTTTCCGAAGCGCAGGTGCACGCCCTCGATCTCGGGGCTGTACACGAAGATCTCGCGGTAGGGCCGCGGCAGGGGCAGCTCGTCGATCTTCCGCGAGTCGAGCTTGAAGGAGATGTAGCTCTTCTCGCCGCCCTCCGCGGTTGGCTGGAAGAAGTTGGTCCGGAGCGTAGCGTCGATGATGTTGAGGAAGCGCCGGATGATGCGGTCTTCGTCCAGGTTGCTGACGTTCTCCAGCAGGACGTTGATCCCGCTGACCAGGTCCTGGACCGCGTCGGTGTCGGCCGCGGCGGCAAGTTCCGGATCGAAGCGGCGCAGGAAGAGGTCGACCAGCCGCCGGGTGATGTCGGGGTTACGCTTGAGCGTGTCCTCCATGTAGGTCTGGGAGAAGGGGATCCGTGCCTGGCGCAGGTACTTGCAATAGGCGCGCAGGATCTTGACCTCGCGCGAGCAGAGGCCGGCCGAGATCACCAGCTTGTTGAAGCCGTCGTTCTCCATGTCGCCGGACCAGACCCGGGCGAAGGCGTCGTGAAACGCCTCCTTGACCCGGCCCAGCTCGACCGCCGAGCCGTCGTCGGTCACGGTCTCGAAGTCGTAGATCCAGAACGGCGCCTGGCGGTCCGGCAGCTTCACTTCGTAGGGCGTCTCGCCGATCACCTTGAGGCCCATGTTCTCGAGCATGGGCAGGATGTCGCTGAGCGGGACGGGATCGCCGGCCACGTAGATCTTGAAGCGCAGCTCGTGCTCCTCGGCCTCGATCAGGCGGTAGAGGTTGAGCGCGACCCGCCCGCTCTCCAGCGCCTCGCCGATGCGGGCGATGTCGAAGACCGCGTTCTGCGCATTGAAGCGGTCGGTATAGCCGGGTGGAAAGGCCTTGGCGAAACGCCGCGCCGCGGCGACGCCCAACTCCTCGCCGCGCGCCTCGATTAGGGCTTCCTCGAGATGATCGACCCAGGAGCGCGCGGCCTCGACGATCCGCTGCTCCAGGGCCTGGACGTCGACCTCCGGCACCTGGCCCTGCACGGTCTTGATGATGACGTGGAGCCGCGCCAGCGCCGAGTCCGAGAGGTGGGTGTAGAAAGCGACCGGCGCGCCGTCGTAGGCCTTGGCCAGGATGTCCTGGATACGGTGGCGCAGTCCGGTATCGAAACGGTCCCGCGGCACGAAGATCAGGGCTGACACGAAGCGCTCGAAAGGGTCGCGGCGGACGAAGAGCGCGACCCGCTGCCGGTCCTGCAGGTGCAGTATCCCCATGGCGGTCTGGTACAGCTCGTCGTCGGTTATCTGGAACAGCTCGTCGCGGGGGAAATTGTCGACGATGTGGGTCAGCGCCTTGCCGTCGTGGCTCCCGGGCGCGAAGCCGGCGCGCGCCAGGGTCCGGGCAACCTTCTGCTTGAGCAGCGGGATCTCGTTGGGATTGCGCGAATAGGCTGCCGAGGTGAAGAGGCCGATGAAGAGGCGCTCGCCCGTCACCTTGCCCTTCTTGTCGAAGTTCTTGACGGCGATCGCGTCCATATGGACCGGGCGGTGCACGCTGGAGCGCCGGTTGGTCTTGTTGATGCGCAGCAGCTCCGGCTTCTTCAGGAAGTCGCTGACGTCGGGCGGCAGCTTGCCGAGATTGCGCATGCCCTCGAAGACCGGCACGCTCTGGTCCCTCAGGACGCCGAGACCGCCTTCCTCGGGCACCCGGCTGATCGCCGATTCGCCTTCGCCCTCGAAGCTGTACTGCCGGTAGCCGAGGAAGGTGAAGTGATCGTCGTCGAGCCAGCGCAGCAGCTCGACGCCCGAAGCGATGTCTTCCTCGGGCAAGGCCGGCGGGTTGCTCTCCAGATCGGCGATCACCTCCTGGCAGCGCGCGCGCATCTCGCGCCAGTCCTCGACGGCGGCGCGCACGTCGCGCAGCACCGCCGCCAGGGCCTCGCGGATCGCTTCGTGCCGGTCCGCCGGCTGCTCGTTGATCTGGACGTGCATGATGGACTCCGCCAGCACGCCGTTGGCGGCCTTGGCCTGCAGGCCGGTCAGCTTGCCCCGCGCATCCCGAGCGATGCCGAGGACGGGGTGAACGACCAGCCGAACCTCGGCCTCCAGCTGATTGAGTTGCGAGACCACGGAATCGACCAAAAAGGGCATGTCGTCGTTGACGATCTCGACGATGGTGTGCCCGGACTTCCAGCCGTGCTCCTCGAGTCGCGGGTTGTAGACCTTGATCTTGGCTTCGGCCTTCTGGCGCTTCTGGGCGAAGCCGAGTATGGCCAGGGCGGCGCCGTAGAGGTTGTCCGGCGACTCGTCCTTGATGTCGTCGGGCGGGACGTTGGCGTAGAAGCGCTCGACGAAGCACTTGGCCAGATCCGTGCGCCCGGCCTCAACGCGCTGCTCGACGCGCGCCATCACCTTTTCGATCAGGTCGGTCTTGACCTGTTCAGCCCTCAACCCCATTGCGTCGTCTCCCGGGATGGCGATCTGACCAGCCCCGCGGATCGGGTGGCGCGCCCATCCTCGATGATTGTGATGTCCAACTTCTAATGATGATTGAATCCCCGCTCAAGCGGTCCCGGCGCAGGAAGCCGCGCCTTTGGCCGCAGCGCCATGTTAGCCAGTGTCTGGCCGCGCGTCACCGCGCTTGAGCCTCGCGCGCGGCCGGGACAGGGGCGGCGGCGATCCGAATGCCGAACGACATCGGTTTCTGGGCATCAAGCGGCCAAATGCCAGGCTAGTCCGCCTCCTCGGCTTCTTCCTTCTCCTCGCCTTCGGCCGGCTCGCCCTCGACGCGGAAGATCACGAACTCGCCCTGGTCACCCGTGAGGAGCCCGGCGCCGGGAGGGATCTCCCGGCGGGCGTTGGAGCCTTCGCCCGGCTTGATCTCCCACCCGCAACCTGCGAGCAGAAGGCCGGCCAGAAAAAGGGGTATCAGGCGCATCAGAACTTCACGCGCGTGCCCACGGTGCCGACATAGATCTCGTTCACGGCCGGGCTCTCATCCCGGTCGAGGTCGAAGACGCGGAACTGCGCGTAGATTTCGGTCCCGTAGTCCTCCAGCAGCTGGATGGCGGCGAAGCCGAAGGAAGTGCCTTCGTCGTTCTCGGCTGAAACGTTCTCGCTGTAAGTGAAATCGACGCCGAAGCCCGTGTCGCCGATCGAGAAGAAGCTCTGATCCCAGCCGATCTTGCCGTAGAGGTTGTAGGGGTCGTCTCCTTCGTCGAAGGAGTCCATGCCGCCGGACACGGTCAGGCTGAGTCCGGTCGGGTTGTGCAGGCCGGAGAAGGAGCCGGCTACGCGCCAATCGACGTCATCTGCGTCAGGATCCTGGAACGACACCGCGCCCAGGGTGGTGAAGGGGCCGACCTCGACGCCGCTCCAGTCCCCGTAGTCGCCGCCCCAGGTCAACGCGACGTCGTATTGCTGACTGTCGCCCGCCGAGCCCGAGAGCTGCAGGCCCGGGCCGATCACCGGAGAGTCGTAGCGCACCCGGTCCTGACGTTTGCCGTCGAAGTTGAAGAAGGCGTCGTCGACCCTGATGCCAGTCAGTTCGTCATTCTCGGTGAAGAAGAGGCCGCCGACGATATCCGCGACGCCGGAGTACATGATCGGGCCCGCGACCAGGGACAGGTCGAATTCCGCCGTATCGTCGGCGGCCGCCTGCCCTTTACCGAACTGGATCTGGCCGTAGCTGTCGTTGCGCGCGAAGGCCTCGACCTTGCGCACATCGATGAAGTCGTCGGGGCTCTCTTCGCTCTGGCTAACGTCGGAGGAGTTGTTCGGGCTGAAGGCGATTTCCATGCGCGTGCCGAGCAAGGTCTCCGGCGTGATGTTCCCCGTGCCGACGAAGCGAACCCGCGAGTTCGAGACGTCGTTGTCGACGAAGTAGGCGTCGGTATCCCGGCCGTCGCCCACGACGTTGATCGCGCGGTTGATCTGACCCGAGATGGCGAGCTTGATCTTGTCGGGATTGTCTGCACTGACCACCCTAGACGACTCGCGGCCGGGCGCGGGGGATTGCATCGTGACGACAGCCTCCTCGGCGGTCTCCTTCGCTTCCTTGGCCGCCGCCTTGGTCTCGCGCGAGTCCTCTTCAAGCTGGTTGAGACGCTGCTCCAGCGCGTTGATCGTGCCCGCCTGCGACTTCAGCTGCTCGAACTGCTGTTCGAGCTGCTTCTGCTGCTGCTGGATGATCTGCTGCAGCTGCTCCAGCGTCGCCGCGTCGACCGACACGGTTTGACTCTGTGCTGTGGAAATCCAGGTGCCGATAACCAGGACGCCCGCCATTAGGGCGCTAAGCCGCCTCGTCGCTCGTGACATTCCTCCCCCTCCCAGAAGCCAAATCTATCGAACGCTCGCCCCCCATCATGACGATCGCACACGCCTCGCGATTCAGGACAGCATTGTTCTTGTGTTCATTATCGAGACGCTTGATGACACCAGTGTTACACACTTTGCCTGGAAACGTGATGCGGAATCGACCGAGAAGGTGTCGATCAGCCGCAGGCCTTGACTCGCGGGTGCGGTCGTCAGGACTCTGGCGTTCAAGATCGGGTTGGGCGCGAGGCCGGGACCTGTTGATCGATTTGACGCGAATGGCACCGAATGCAGGAGGCAATGAGAATGACAGGGTTTTTGACGATGAACCTGAAGAGGTGTTTCCGCGCCGGCCACACATTTGTCTTCGGCGTGGTCTTCGGGCTCGTTTTAGCGAGCGCAGCGTCCGCACCTTGGGCCGAAGACGGTATCGGAGCCGCTTTCAAAAAGGAGGTGCTCTACGCACTTGCCCAGCTCGCGATCGATACGGAAATGGTAGCGGCGAGTGTGGTCGAACTGCAACAGCGGGTCGACGACCTGGAGACCTTGCTCGAAGAGCAATCGACCGCGAAGCAGTAACGCCGGTCACTCCTTAATTTCCTTGATGCGTGCAAGCTTTCGCTTGGAGGCCGCCACCCAGGGATCCGACTGATCGAGCGCGAGAAGATGCTCCTCGATTCTCCGGAGCAAGACGTCGCTGTCGCTGATGACGATAGTCTGATCGCGCGGGGTCTCGTTCCCGAAATAGCCCAATTCCTCGAAGAAGGAGATGCCGAAGTAGTAGGCCTCCGCCACGGTCGTGTAGGGCCTAGGATCGAAACGCCCGTTCCCGTCGATAGACAGGCCGAGTGAACGCGCCATCATGAGGAACATGGACGTACCGGCGTAGGCGCGCGCGATCCCGTCCAAATGATCCCAGGTCAGGTTGATAATGCGTGCCACGTCGTAGGCATGGTGGTTGTTCTGGGTGCCGCCCGTTGACCAGCCGTAGGGGTACTTGATGGTGCGGATGGCGAAGGTGGTGTTACCGATCTGCTCCAGAAGACCGACCTGACCGCCGCGATAGGAGATGATGTGGAACGTGATGCTGAGGTCGTTGGTCTTCTTGATCTCGCCCTCGTCGCGATACCAGGCACCCCAATAGCCCGTCTCCAGATCTTGCCATTCTTCGTCGACGAACCTCGTCAGCGTGTTCGCAAGCAGGTCGCGATCGAGGTGATCGGGAAAGACGCTGACGGTGTAGTCGAGCCAGAGTAGCTGTCCCAACGCAGTGATCGCGAGATTGAGTTCCTTGCGCTTGTTGTGGTCGCTCCTTGCGTCGGATATCAGGAGATCGCGCATCAGCGCCTCGATTTCCTCGGGCGTATCCACCTTCTCCCAGAACTTGAGCGGGAACTCGGGCTGTTCCCCGAGCTGCGCCAGTTCCTTCAGAGGATCGACGCTGTTGTGAAAGCGCCAGATCCAGCTCTCCGAACAGGGGCTGAAGGAGCCGTCCGCGGGATCCTGGATAGGGGCCGCCGCCCGGCCGCCGGGCTCCAGGCTCTTCTCGAGGTCCGCGATGCGCCGCTCGATGTCCTCGGCGCGGTCGGTGTAGTTCACTAGCCAGTGGGCCTCCTCGAAGATCTGTGCCGAGCAGGTCAGGTTCTCGCCGGCCTCCATGCGCTCATGAATGACCTCGTGCAGGTCGTTGAGCCGCGGCCGGTAGCGCTGGTTCATCTTCCGCTTCACTGGAAAATCCGGGAAGTAGCTCTCGACGAAGTTGGCCCGCAGCTCGAGTTGTGCGCTCGCTGTTGCCGGTAGCGTGAGGAGAGCGGCAAGCGCCGCTAAAGCAGCGAGAAGTCTTGCCAAGCTGCACTTCAACGAGTTCTGTTCTCGACCGTTCAATCGAAAGGGCACCGCACGCCTCCGTCTTGATTTCCGAAGACTACCGTGTTTTCGGCGGTGTGAGAATGTGTGCGGACCGTTAAGCTTGGCGGACCTCAGAGGAAAAACATGCTTCGCGCTGCTTTCACCTTGTTCCTGACCGTCTGCGCAACTCTTCCGGCCACGGCCAGCGAAACCCTTCATCTCGCCTACGGACTGGCTGAACCGCCCTTCGAGCGTGACGAAGCGCTCTGCGGCACCGGCCCCGGGGCGGGCTACGCCGGCTACCTTGGCGCGCACCGCGTATGCGCCGATGCGCTGACCAGCGACTTGCGCGCGATCCCGGGCCTGCTGGAGGGCCGCATCGACGACGTTGTCCTGCTCACCAGCCGGCCATTTCAGAAGACCCTTTATCGTGTCGGCACCAAGCGGGAGGTCGTCCTGCCTCTCGGCAACCTGATCCGGCGCCGGGATTCGCCGCTGACGATCCGCGGTCAGCGCGGCGGCGAGGGCAGGCACCTCGTCTGGTTCAAGGGTCTGGACCTGATCGACACCGTCTGCGATCCGGACCGGGTGCTCGATGCCGAGGCTTGCCGGGCAGGCCTGCCCCTAGACGGCGGCGAGGAGCCCGCCGCCGCCTTCGACCGGCGCTACGAGATGACCAGCCTGGCGCTGGTCGAGGACGCGCAGATCACCCGTGCGCTCCGCCAGGGGGACGACAGCCTGGAGGGCGTGACCGAACGCGGGCCGCGCAGCTACTGCATCCGAATGGCCAACGTGCGCGGCCTGGTGCTGCGCGATCTCGCCTTCGAGGACTGCTGGATTACGGCGGTCAAGGCGGTCAACTCGCGGGACATCACGCTGGCCGATGCCCGGATCCACGGCTCGACCTTCGGCATGCTCGCGGTCGCGACCAGTGGCATGGAACCGGGCGCACACACTTACCGCGTTCTCGATTCCCATTGGATCCAGAGCCCCGGCGCCTACCGGCCGGAGACGGACTGCGCGGCCCCGCACCGCGATCTCTCCTGCCCGGTCGACGTCTGGGACGACGTGCCTTGGGGTGTGACCCACCACCACCTCTGGCGCCCGCTCAACGGCGCCCTTTTCGGCGCCTACAACATCGCCGGCAACGTTCTGATCGCGAACAATCTGATCGAGCGGGCCTACAACGGCATACGCATCGTCTCAGAGGTGCAAGGGACCGGCCGCAACGTGGAAGTTCGCGGTAACCGTTTCCGATTCCTACGCGACAATGCCGTGGAGCCCGAAACCCGGGCCGACGGCTGGGTGGTCAAGCACAATCGCTTTGAGAACATCCACGCCTGGATCAGCACGGACGGCGTTCTGGGTGGCTCGCTCTACGTGTTCGGCAACCTCGGCTGGTACGATCCGGACCAGATCCCCGGCCAGGACTGCCGCGAGGACATCGACTGGTCGCTCTCGCCGCGGTTCCATGGGCTGGCCGGCGACCGAGCGCGCTACCTGCTGGTCGACACCAGCTACGATCCGACCTCGGTCGCCTGCCGGGGCCACTATCGCGGGGTGATCCTGAAGACCGGAGACAAGCGCAAGACCGGCTTCGCCTACTTCGGCCGGATCTCGATCTTCAACAACTCCTGGCGCACGCGCTCGCCGCTGTTCTCCTCGAAGCACGCCTCGCCGCTGTCGCACTTCAACAACGCCATCGCCTTCAGCGGCTGCGGGCTCGAAGGCCCCTGGCATTGCCGGCAGATCCCGGCTCCGGTGCAATATTGCGAAGCCGGCAACAAGCGCACCCGGGGCCGGGTCGCCATGCGGCAGTTCTGGACCGCCGACGGCGGCGCCCTGGTCGCCGACTGCTTCACGACCCGGCCCGGCCCGGCCGAGCCGGACGAGCGCGCTCTGGAGACGCGCGACGTGGCCCACCGTTTCTGCCGCGACGCCGTGAACCGGCCCTTCGCGGGGTTTCCCTACGGGACGGGGGCTTGCGCGCTCGCCGTGAATCCCGAGCTCTTCGCCTCGGAACAGGGAGGCGACCTGAGGCTGGACCAGGCCGTCGCGGGCTGCCGGCCAAGGATCGAGGACGGCGCCGTGATCGCGGATTGCGAAGGTGCCGGCCCGCCGATCGGCGCCCTTCGCGCCGACGGCAGCCTGTTCGACATCGAGATCCCGGGCGCGGGCTTTCTCGGCGCGGACTTCCGGCCCTGACTCCGGGCCGGCAGGCGGGTCAGGTGTCGGATCTTCCGGTCTTTTGCCGCTCCCGTTCGAGGAAAGCCTTCTTTTCCTCGTAGGCCTCCCGCAACGCACGTGTCGAGGCCGCAACAACCAGCCCGACAAAGATGACGCCAACGAAACCGGCCAAGACACAAGCAATCCGGGTGGCTCCCGAACCGGGCGTCAAGTCGCCGTAACCGACCGTCAAGGCCGTGATGAAAACGAGGTAGAGAGCGTCGGCCAGAGAAATGTCGTCAATCAGGGAAATGATCAGCGCAAGGGCCAGGAGAAACAGCAGCAAGGTCAAGAACACGCCGCGCACGAAGTGCAGGTGCGAAAAGAAATGACCGGCGAAGAAGATGAAGTCCCGCATGGCGTCGGTCGCTCCCGTTGATTTGTTGCCGACGTCCAGCGCCTCTCGTCACTGCAGCAGCTTGGGCGCCGGCGGAACCGGTTCCCCGCTCTCGGTTCCGGCCGTCCCGGTCATCACCAGGACCGAGGCCGTGGTCCCGACCCGCAGCGCGACCCCTTCGGGCAGGGAGTTTACGACGATGCGCACCGGAACCCGCTGGGCCAAGCGGATCCACTCGAAGGTCGGGCTGATGCTCGGCAGCAGCTCGTACCCGGGGCTGCCGTCGTCCTGGGCGATGCCCCAGCCGAGGCTGTGCACGCGGCCCTCGATCGGCTTGTCGGGATAGCTCATCAGCGTGACGACCGCGCGGTCGCCCTCGACGATATTCGCGATCGCGCTCTCCTTGAAGAAGCCGTGGATCCAGTAGCTGTTGACGTCGACCAGCGCCAGGGCGGGCTGGTTCATAACCGCCTGGTCGCCGAGCCGCAGCTCCAGGTTGGTGACGTAGCCGTCGACCGGCGAGCGCACCTGGGTGAACTCGAGGTTCAGTTCGGCGGTCCGGACCTCCGCCTTGGCGGCCCTGAGCCGGGCGTTCTCCTCGCCCGGCGCCCCGAGGTCGGCCTTCGCCTGGGCCAGATCGGCCTCGGCCTGGAGCTTCTGGGCGCGCGACTGGTTGACCACCTCTATAGCGTTGTCCCGCGCGCCGACGGCGGACTTAAAGTCCGCCAGCGCTTCGTCGTAGCGGCGTTTCGTAACGTTGCCCTTCTGCAGCAGGATGCGCGCGCGCTCGACATCGAGCTCGGTGCGTTCGACCTCGGCCTCGGTCTGCCGGATCGTCGCCGAGGACGCCTTGATCAGCGCGTCGTACTGGTCGACCGTCGCCTCGGCCGCCTCGACGCTCTTGGCCAGGGCCACTAGGTCGTCCCGCGTCTTGTCGAGCTTGGCCCTCGCCAGCGCCAGATCGGCCTCGAAGGTGCGCGGATCGATCTCGAACAGCAGGTCGTCGGTCTTGACGAACTGGTTGTCGTCGATCGGCAGCTTGTCGATCGGTCCGGAGACGCGCGGCGTGATCTGGATGACCTGGGCCCGCACCTGACCGTTGCGGGTCCAGGGATTGACGACATAGTCCCAGTACTTGTAGCCGACGACAGCTAAGGCGAGCAGGACCACCGCGCCGCTTATCAGCATTTTGTAGGCTGTTTTCATCGCGCTCACGCCGGAATGAGAAGGGTCCCGATCAGTCCCGAGTAGATCACCGCCAAGGCCAGGAAGACCAGGGGAGGATAGTAGAAGAAGCGGGACAAACGATAGCGGTTCAGGCCGTAGGCCGTGGCGGCGGCGGCGAAGGACCCGAGGATGCTGGCGAGCAGCAGCGGCGGAAAGTAGACGCCGAGGATTTCCACCTCGCTCGGTATCAAGCCCACAAACTGCCTCCCTCGCACCCCGTCGCAACCACTCTCATAACACTAGAACCGTGCCTCGCGCCATTGGCCCCAATTGATGCCCCTGGCGATCCCGACGAAGTTCAGCCCCGCCTCGGATAGGCCGCGGAAGCTGCCGAGCAGCCGGTAGAGATGCTCGTGGTCCTCGGCTGTGAGGTCCCCTTCACCGGCCTTTTGAAAGGTCTTCTCGATCCGCGCTTCCAGTTTCTCCAGGCGCTGGTTCAGGCGCGCCTGCAAGTCGGTGGCCTGACGGGCCGCGGCTTCGGGATCCTCGACCCAGAGGTGGATCTGCTCCTTGATCGCGAGGCGCCAGGCCCTGAGGTCGTCCAGCAGTTCCCGGACCGCGAACTCGGCCTGCGGCGCCTTGCGCGCGTCGAGAAGTTCCTTCACGCGAAAAGCGACGGCGCCGATACTGTCGACCAGCGCCTGCACCTTCTCCGGCGGATTGTCGGGAAAACTGCGGCTGTCGATCTGCTTGGCATGGGCCGCCAGCTTGCGCGACAGCTCAATGAGATCGTTCTTGTATAGCGTGGCCTTGAGACGGCCCGACGCTCCCGCCGTCTTTTCCCAGTCGATGGCGATTTGCGCCAGAAGGAAATCGACCTGGCGAAAGAACCGGCCGAACAGGCGCAGGAACACCTTCTCGGGCCGCGGCGAGAAGGGGACATAGGCCATGATGATATTCAGAACAATCGACAGCATGATCATGGCCGCAGAGTTGGCGTAGGACGCGAAGCTGTAGGTCTGTTGGTTGTGAACCGAGATAAGCACGACGAAGGGAACGATCGCCCCAATCTTGGCCAAGGCCTGGCGCGGCTCCGAGAAGAGATAGTAGATGCCGGCTGTCACGCTGAAGATCATCAGGCCGAGCTCCGTGTAGCCCGAAAGCTGCGGCATGACCAAGACATAGAGGAATCCCGTAAAGGCTGTTCCAAGCATAAATGGCAGTAACATCATCGTCGGGGACACCTGTCGGAGCATGACGAAAACGAGTGCGTAGATGATCACCTGCTCCACGAAAGCCGAGTGGCCGGGCGGATCGACGTAGACCCAGATTAGGAACGCGACCCACTGGGTCGCGACGACCCGGAGCACGGCCGTGACGCGGTCCGGATCGATTACCAGGCCGCCGGCTTCCCGCGCAGGCCGCGGCGCTCTGGTTACGACATCGGAGCTCTCGATGGCCCTGATCGTCTCGAACAGTCCCCGGGTGAAGGCCTCGAGACGCGCGAGCTGGGTCCTGGTTTCCGTCAAGGCCGCCAGCTGGAAATGCGAAAGCCCCGACAGCGCGTCTGGATCGACCTCCAGGGGAACGTCCCGGGGCTCATGGCCGGGCTGCTCGCCCGCCTGGATCGCGGCGATCGCCGAAAAACGCTTGTCCAGCTCGTCGCAGAACGCACTGGCGGTGGGCAGGAGCTTCGCCACGTCGAGCTCCCGGACCTCGCGGAAGCTCTCCCGCCAGTGCTCCAGGGCCTCGCCAAGCGCGGTGGTGTCGTCGCGGAATCGGCGCCAGTGGTGGCGTACCTCCCAGACCGAGTAGCTGTCCGTCTCGGCGGCAGCCAGCGCCTGGGCCAGCTGTCCGGCCAGCCGGACCTCCTGCATGCGCTCGGCGTGGGTCGTTTCGGCGCTGCCCCGGCCGCGCACAAGATCGTAATAGGCCCGGAACAGCCGATGCTGGACGGCGATCAGCTCGCGCCCCGCGGCCTCCAGATCTGCTCGGCTGCTTTGCGGCCAGAGGAAGGCCGCGATCAGCGAGTACACCAGGATCCCCAGGCCCGTCTCCTGGGTGCGCTCGATGGCGATCTGAAAAGCGCTCTGAGAGGTGGGTCCGCTGCTGACGATGATGACCACGCAGACGAAGGCGCTGACAAACCAGAAGTAGACGCGCGAGTTACCGGCGATCATGTAGGTGCAGAGCCCGAGATAGGCTGAGAGCGCGCCCATCATGAGCCAGCGCTGCTGCGGGAAAAGCGCCAGGAAGCCGAGGGCGACCACCGCGGCCACGAGGGTGCCCAGCATCCGCATGGCGCCCTTGTTGAGCGACTGGCCGACCGTCGCCAGGCTGATCATCGCAACGGCGAAGCCCGACCAATAGGGCTTCTCCCAGTCCATCGCCAAGGCGATGCCGAAGGCGATCGTCATGGCGAGCCCCGTCTTGATCGCTTCCTTGGCGCGGCGGGACAGCACGTGCCTAGCCCTCTAAACCGTTACGTCGACAGGCAAATGCCTGCTGGGGGTGGCAGTCTATCAGGGGTCCTTTGCGATCGAACAGTCCCCGTGAACCCTCCCGTTGTCCCGAGGGTGATTCCGACGGGTCGCCGCGCCGCCCACCCTGCTCGAAACCGCCGACCTTGCGAGAGGTTCCGCCGCGCCGAAAGGAGCGCCTCACCGGCGAAGGCCGCAACCGCCGCCTTTGGCGAGTCCGACCGGGGCGACACTGACAGTGCTGAAGGGCTGTGACCGGCCCGAGGTCGCACGATCGTCGCCTCTGGGCAAAGAGGGCAAGAAGGGTAAGATGGTCGAGGGGGCATGGGCGTGGTCTGCGTCCGTCCGTTTTCGTCGTCTGTTTTCGGGAGGGGATCGATCGTGTCCCAGCAACTGAGCGACGCTGATCTCGCCTGGTGTCCAGCGGATGCGAAAGCCGGCGAGTACTACAAGCTTCACGTCAAAGACCTCTCGCCCACGCAGTTCGCGGTCGGCAAGGCGGAGGTCGTCGTGCGCGCCGGGCGCATGCGCAAGAAGTACGAGGCGGATCCGGGCAAGCTGCACGACTACGTCCGGGTGCGACCGATTCCGATCGTGGTGCGGCGCGGCAAATTCTTTCTGGTCGACCACCACCACCTGGTGCGCGGCCTCTACGACGCGATGCACGAAACCCTCGGCAAGAACCTCTGCGTCTTTGTCAATGTAATCGCCAACATAAGCAGCGTGGAGGAAGCCTACTTCTGGAAGACCATGCACAAGCAAAACTGGGTCTACCTCTTCGATCGGTCCGGCGGCGGTCCGCAGCAGCCGGAAGCGCTGCCCGCCCACATCAAGGATCTCGGGTTCGATCCCTACCGGAGCCTGGCGTGGATCGTCCGCGAGCATCACGGCTACGTGAAGAACGACGCGCCCTTCTCGGAGTTCAAGTGGGCCAACTTCTTCCGGACCCGGATCCTGCTGGACCACGACATCCTCGCGGGCAAGCACACCTTCGACGACTTCGCCTTCGCGGTCGACAAGCATGGCAAGCTCGAGCTCAGCGACGACGGCAAGGAGGTCATCGACGAAGCGATGTTCCTGGCGGCGAGCCCCGAGGCGCGAGGCCTTCCTGGGTTCAGGGGCCCGCAGTTCTGACCGGGCAATAGGACGACGCTTGCGCCAGACCGGGCCGGAATTCCGGGGGACGGCGGATCTGGGCAAGTGAGGAACCGAGGCGCAGCGGGGGGATCGAGCGATGGCGGCGAAGCAATCACACGGCGGCGGTCAGGGGCACAAGTCACTGCTGACCCGCTACGTGCCGATCCTCGAGTGGCTGCCCAAGTATCAGCTTTCCTGGCTGCGGCCGGATATCGTTGCGGGACTCACGGTCTGGGCGGTCCTGGTGCCAGAAGCCATGGCCTATGCGGGGATCGCCGGCGTGCATCCCATCATCGGGCTCTACACCGTGCCGATCCCGCTGATCGCCTATGCGATTTTCGGCACCTCGCGGACCATGATCATCGGGCCCGATTCTGCGACCGCCCTGATCTCCGGGGTCACCATCGGCGCGGTCGTGGCGAAGCACGGCTCGGCTCCCTTCGAGGCCCTGACCGCGGCGCTGGCTGTGATGGTGGGCGTCTTCTTCCTGCTTTTCGGGCTGCTGCGGATGGGCTGGGTCGCCAACTTCATCTCGACTCCCGTGATGAAGGGCTTCATCCAGGGCCTGGTCTGGATCACCATCATCGGCCAGGTGCCCAAGCTCTTCGGGATCGAGGGCGGCGGCGGCAACTTCTTCGAGAAGACTTGGGACGTATTCCAGAAGCTGCCCGGGGCCAACCCGACGACCACTGTCATCGGGCTCGTAAGCCTCGCCCTACTTTTCGCCATTGCGCGCTTCCTGCCGCGCGTGCCCGGGGCGCTCACCACCGTGGTCATCGCTATCGTTGCGGTCAGCGTCTTCGGGCTTGGCGACAAGGGCGTCGAGATCGTTGGCAGCGTCAAGGCCGGCCTGCCGCCCTTCGGCATTCCCGACGTCAAGCTTGCCGATTTGGCGGCGATCGTCCCGGGCGCGCTCGCCATTGTGCTGCTGGGATACGCGGAATCCCTCGGGGCCGCCAAGGCGGCGCAGGAGAAGTCGGGCGGCGAAATCGATCCCAATCAGGAACTGGTCAGCCACGGGCCGGCCAACCTCGGTGCTGGTCTGAGCGGCGGCTTCATCGTTGTCGGCAGTCTTTCCAAGACCTCGGTGGCCATGGGCGCCGGCGGCAAGACCCAGCTGTCGTCGCTGATCAACGCGGGCTTCGTGTTCCTGACCTTGATGTTCCTGATGCCGCTGTTCGAGAACTTGCCGCATGCGACGCTCGGCGCCATCGTGATCCACGCCATGCTGGGTCTGATGGACTTCGGCTATCTGAAGCGGCTGCGCGGCATCAGCGCGCAGGAGTTCGCACTCGCCATGAGCGCCTTCGCCGGCGTACTGGTCTTCGGCGTCCTCCAAGGCATAGGGATCGGCGTGGTCCTCTCGATCGTCGCGCTGATCTACCGGGCGAGCTATCCGAGCACGGCGGTCTTGGGGCGGATTCCGGGCCAGGAAGCCTACCGGGACGTTAAGCGGCATCCGGAGGCCGAGGTTTTGCCCGGCCTGCTCCTGTTCCGTTTCGACAGCATCCTCTTCTTTGCCAACGCCAACCATTTCGCCGATACGCTCAAGAACGCGGTCGGCACCGCCGAGGTGCCGGTCAAAGCGGTTCTCGTCGACGCCGAGACCGTGAGCGTGATCGACACGACCGCTTGCGACGCCCTGATAAAGCTGCAGTCCGAGCTCGCCGAGCAGAAAATAGCGCTCGCCTTCGCGCGGGTCCGTGACCCGGTGCGTGACGTGATGCAGCGGTCCGGCGTGGAAGCCGCGGTCGGGGCCGAGCGCTTTTACGACCGCATAACCGAGGGCGTGACCGCCTTGCGTGATCAGACGACGGAGAAGCGCTCTTGATTTTGGAGTGGGGTAAGTCGTAACGCGTGGCACCGGGTCGATTAGGGACCGGTGGCCAGGCATCCGCGCGACCTTCGAAGGACCATAGCGGACGGATTTCCTGCGACGGACGCTGCTCTGAGGCCCCTTACGAGAGGTTCCGCCGCGCCGAGAGGAGCGCCTCGCGGGCGAAGGCGGTCTCGGCCTCGCTCATCAACGGCCTGATCTCGTCGAGCGCCGCCTGCGCGCTCGGGTGCCCCAGGGCCCGCGCCCTCTCGAACCAGTAGCACGCCCGGCCGAAGTCGACGGCGACTTCGTGTCCGCCGGCGTGGGCCATGCCGAGATTAAAGGCGGCCAAGGGCTCGCCCAGGTCGCTGGCTCTCTCCCACAGCGCGTGGGCTCTGTCCCGGTCCTTGGGGCCACCCTCGCCGCGCGCCAGGAGCACGCCGAGGTTGACCAGAGCGGTCGGCTCGTTCTGCGCCGACGCCTTCTCGTACCAGCCCCGGGCCGCCCCGAGGTCCAGGGCGACGCCGCGGCCGTGATGGTGGAGCACCCCGAGGTTCAGCTGAGCAAGCGCCAAGCCGGCTTCAGCGGCCTGGCGATAGAAGGCCGCAGCCCGAGCGGGGTTCGGACGGACGCCGTCGCCCTGCTCCAGCATGGCGCCGAGCTGGTTGGCGGCGACCGGATGGCCGGCATCCGCCGCCTTGGCGAAGAGCGCCGCGGCGCGGACCGGGTCCTGCTCGACCCCGAGCCCCGCATAGTGCGTCATGGCAATCCGGCAGAGGGCCTCGGCCTCCTCGGATATCTCGATTCCGCCGAGCTCGGGGATCTTGAGCCGCATGATGCTAGGCGCGCAGCGCCTGGCGGTCGAGGGCGTGACGCTCCAGCTCGTCAAGGCTCACGTAGGCGAGCGCAGCTTCGTGGGTCGCCGCCAGCCTGACCGGCGGTGCGACCCCTTGATCCAGCGCTTCCTTCCAGCGCTCAACGCAGAGGCACCAGAAGTCGCCCGGCTTCAGTCCGGGAAACCCGAAAGCGGGGCGGGGCGTCACGAGATCATTGCCGCGCCGCAGGGAGAACTGCAGGAAGTCTCGGGTAACCCGCGCGCAGACAACGTGCCGCCCGCGGTCCTTAGGCCCCGTGCGGCAACACCCGTCGCGGAAGAAGCCGGTCAGCGGGTCGCTTGAGCAGGACTCCAGGGGAAAGCCGAAGACGTTGCGGTCCAGAGCCGTCATGTCACCGGCCCGCCGAATGCCAGGCCAGCCAGCCGCTGGCCGGCGGCACTGCTTCACGGGCCGCGCCGCTCTCGCTGTCCCCGTCGCCGAATCCGGCGAGGCCGATGGTGAAGCCAAGAACGGCGCCCTGGAGCACGGTCGCGGCGCCGTAGAACAAGATCTGCCAGAAGTCGAGCGACCAGCCCAAACCCGCAACGCAGAAGCCGGCGAGCAGGGCCACGGCAGTGGGAAAGGCGAGGGCGCCGATGACCGTTGATTGGACCAATTCCGCGATGGTGTTCCGGCTGTCCATGAAGAATCTCCCGCGCAGTGACGGGTCTGTTACGCTGTCGCTGGGGAAGCTGGATCATTGCCGACCGGCCACGGCGGGTCAGGCCCGGGGAATTGATCCCCCGCCCGGCGGGGTCCGTAGGCAACCTATATGGTCCGGTTCGTCGCGACGGTGAGACCGGCGCGATGTTCGGGATCAGCGAGGAGGAGCGCCATGTTTGCGGAGTATCTGCCGATCCTGGCCGGCGGCGTCGCCTTCTTCTTCGTCGTCTTCGCGCTCGTGGCCCTCTGGCTTTCGCTCGAGTGGCGACGGAAAGGCTGACGGGTCACCGGCGTGGGATCAGGAGCGATGACGCCAATCCGCATCCTGACCGGCGCCTTTGCGGTCCTAATGATCGCGCTGGCCGTCTGGCGTCTCGAGGCGTCCCGCGCGGGTCTTTCCATAACCGAACTCTCGGTCGGGGAAACGCCGGTCACGGTCTACCGTCAGCCGGGCGCCACCGGCCCCGCAGTCGTCATCGCCCACGGCTTCGCCGGCTCGCGGCAGTTCATGGAGGCCTTCGCCCTGTCGCTGGCCCGCGCCGGCTATCTCGCGGTCAGCTTCGATTTCCAGGGCCACGGGCGCAACCCGCGGCCCATGTCAGGCGACGTCACGCGAATCGACGGGACGACCGCCTTGCTGCTCGACGAGCTGGGCGGGGTGATCGACGCCGTCCTGGCCATGGAGGGGGTCGCCGGACCGGTTGCCTTGGTCGGCCACTCCATGGCGTCCGACATCGTGGTCCGGCGCGCCGTGATGGACGAGCGCGTGGCCGCCATCGTCGCCGTCTCGATGTATTCCGAGGCGGTCGCCGCGGACCGGCCGGACCGCCTGCTGGTCGTCAGCGGCGAATGGGAGCGCCACCTGCGCGCCGGCGGTCTCGCCGCGCTCCGTCTCGTCGATCCCGAGGCCGGAGAGGGCGAGACGGCGGTCGATCCGGACAGCGGGCTCCTGCGCCGCGCCGTGGTCGCGCCGCGGGTCGAGCACGTCGGCGTGCTCTACAGCCGCGTCTCCCTGGAAGAGGCGCGCGCCTGGATCGACGAGGGCTTGGGGCGGAACAGCGCCGCGCCGGTCGCCGGCACCGGCCTCTGGATCCTGGTCCTGCTAGGCGGAATCGTCCTGCTCGCCTGGCCGCTGGCGGCGCTCCTGCCGGCGGGTGAAGGCGCAGCGCCGGACCGGCCGCCGCGGAACGTTTTTTTCACCGCGACCCTGATCCCCGCGCTGGTCGCGCCGCTGCTGCTTTCCTTCGCCGAGATCCGCCTGCTGCCGGTGCTGGTCGCCGACTACCTGGCGCTGCACCTATTGCTCTACGGCGCGATCGCCCTCGCGATCCTGTGGCGCCGGGGAATCCGTCTGGGCGGCTTCGCGATGGTGCCGGCGCTCGCGCTCCTGGCCTTCGGCGTCGCGGTCTTCGGCGGCGCGCTCGACCGCTACGCGGCGAGCTTCATGCCCCACGCCGGGCGGCTGCCGATCATCCTCGCCCTGGCCTTCGGCGCCGTTCCCTTCATGCTGGCGGACAGCCTGCTGACCGAGGGCGGCCGGGCGCTGGTCTGGCGGCGCCTTTTCAGCAAGGTCGCCTTCCTCGCCTCGCTCGGCTTCGCCGTGGCGCTCGATCCCGAGAGCCTCTACTTCCTCGCCATGGTCTTTCCGGTGATCCTGCTCTTCTTCCTGGTCTACGGGCTGATGGGCAGCTGGGTCGGACGGCGCACCGGAAAGCCGATGGTCCCCGGCCTCGCGCTCGGCCTGATCCTCGCCTGGGCGCTCGGCGTCAGCTTTCCCATGATCGCCGCGTAGTGCAGATCCCGGTGTGACGGAATCGCCGGAGGCGAACCGGCAAAACATGTGTATCCGCTCTAGCAGGGTGCTGAAGAACCCCTGAGCCTTTGATCACGGTCATCCTTCGACAAGCTCAGGATGAGGGTAAGTGCCTGAAACATATCGCCCTCACCCTGAGCTCGTCGAAGGGTGGCGGTGCCGGCTAGGCACTTTTTCAACACCCTGCTAGGACAAGACCGGCGTTCCGCTTCTTCAGAAGTTGGCGAGGAAGAAGGGGATCATGAGCGCGTTCGCCAGATCGATGAAGAAGGCGCATACCAGGGGCACGATGATGAAGGCCAGGTGCGAGGCGCCGTAGCGCTTGGTCACGGCGGACATGTTGGCCATCGCCGTCGGCGTCGAGCCCAGTGAGATCCCGCCGAACCCGGAGCAGACGACGGCGGCGTCGTAGTTCCTGCCCATGGCCGGGAAGACCACGAAGATGTTGATGGCGACCGCCACCAGAAACTGGACGGTAAGGACGGTGAGCAGGGGGCCGGCCAGGTCGATCAGGGTCCAGAGCTGCATGCTCATCAGCGACATCGCCAGGAAGGTGCCGAGGGACATTTCCGCGATCAGCGCCATGGCCGGCGTGCGCGAGGGCCATTCCCGCCCGCTGATCCTGGGGAAGTTCCTGGGGACCAAATTCGTGATGAGGATGCCGGCGAAGAGGCAGGTTACGAAGAGCGGCAGCTGGAGGCCGAGCTTCGCCAGCCCTTCGTTCAAGAGAATCCCGACGATCCCGCACACGTGGATGGCGAGGATGGCGTCGAGGAAATCCAGGGCGCCGATGCCCTTCTTTTCCTGTTCCTCGGAAACAACCACGTCGTGCGCTTCCTGCGTATTAGGCTCGAGCTTGTGACGGACGATGAGGAACTTCGCGATCGGCCCGCCCATCAGGCTCGCCAGGATCAGGCCGAAGGTGGCGCAAGCAATTCCGATTTCCATGGCGTTGGCGATGCCATACTCCGCCGAGATGCGCGGCGCCCAGGCGATGGCGGTCCCGTGGCCGCCGATGAGCGAGACCGAGCCGGCCAGCATGCCGCCCGCCGCGGGAGCGCCGAACAGCGCAGCGACCGAGATGCCGGTCACGTTCTGGACGAGCATGTAGCCGATCGTGATGGCCAACAGGATCGCCAGCGGCTTGCCGCCCGCCAGCAGGTCCTTCAGGCTCGCGTTGATCCCGATCGTGACGAAGAAATAGACCAGCAGGACGTCCCGGGCCTCCAAGTCGAAGACGACCGGCGTGCCGCTCGCCGCGTAGACGAGCCCGAACAGGATGGAGAAGAGGAGTCCCCCCGTCACCGGCTCCGGAATGCTGAACTCCCGGAGGAAGCCGATCGCTTCGTTCACGCGCTTGCCGACGAAGAGCACGATGATGCCCAGCGTGACGGTCAGGAACCCGTCGACCTGCAAGACACCGTCGATGATTTCCAGGTTCATGCGGCGCTCCTCTCACGCGGCGGGAGGCATGGGCAGGCCCGCGCTCCGACCTACTTGTAGCCAATAAAACGGAAACGATAGACCGCGACGCGATCGAGCGTTCCCGGGTGTACGTAGCGCGTCTCGCTCAGGATCGCCGTCTTGCCGCCGCCGATTCCGAAGATGCTCGGACTGAAGCTCATGACGAACAGCACCTCTCCCTTGTCGTCGAGGGCGAGGGCGTCGAGGTCGAAATAGAGGTCGTCCTCGGTCTTGTTCTTCACGTCGAAAGACAGGGTCACGATGTTCAAGGCATCGGTTTGAAGAGCCTCTGATTCTTCTACGCTGACGTTTGAGTATAAGAAGCGTTCGAACTCCCGCTCGCCGTTGAGGTTCGAGGGCTTAACGTCCACCCATCCGGAGTCGACGGCCAACTCACCGGCCGCGGAGCCGAATACGGGCAGGCCGACCATGAGGGCAAGTGCAACAGCCAACCATCGCCTCATCGACCGTCTCCCCCCTCTTCTCCGTCTCGCGGGAATTCTCCCGGCACTCATACCAGTTGTGGGCGCGGAGTCTCAAGACGATTGCCGAAGCAACCGGAGAGGCGAACGGCGCCCGCGTTTGGAGACACGACGGGGGCCGGCGAAGGCCATTCAATGCGCCTCTACTAAGCGCATTCCAGGTAAGGTGGATAATGTTGGGTGAATGGAGCGGGCGATGAGATTCGAACTCACGACTTCAACCTTGGCAAGGTTGCGCTCTACCCCTGAGCTACGCCCGCGCCGCTCTCGAAGACTGGGGGAAATAAAGCCTTTGTGGCCGGATTGCAAGCGCCGAATCCGCCGCGCACCGCGCTTCTTGCCGCCGGCCGGCCCGGCCAGTAAGGTCCGCCGCCATGTCGAACGAAGCAATCCCCCAGGAACTGGCCTCCGGTGGCCCGCCGGCGACGCCCGAGGCGCTGTTCGAACGGCTCGGCGCGCTCGGGATCGAGGCCGCCACGGTCGAGCACCCGCCGGTCTTCACCGTCGAGGAGGCCAAGGCGCTGCGCGGCGAGCTGCCCGGGGCGCACATCAAGAATCTCTTTCTGCGCAACAAGAAGGGCGCCATGTGGCTGGTGGTCGCCCTGGAGGACCGGGACGTCGACCTGAAGCGCCTGGGCGAGACGCTAGGCGCCGGGCGCTTTTCCTTCGGCAGCGCCGAGCGCCTGATGCGCTACCTGGGCGTGGTGCCCGGCGCGGTCACCCCCTTCGGCATCCTCAACGACCGGGAGGGCGCCGTGCAGGTGGTGCTGGACCGGGGCCTGATGGGGCACGGCACGGTCAACTGCCATCCGCTGGTCAACACCATGACCACGGCGCTCTCGCCCGAGGCGCTGCTGCGCTTCCTGGAGGCCGAGAACCACCCGCCGGGCTTCATCGACTTCGACGGAAGCTAGGCACCGGCGGCTGAGCGCTGCGCGGGCTTGCCTCCGGAGCCGGGAGCAGCCATGTATTGGCCGAGAAATGGCGGGCCGGTTCGCCCGGCGCCCGCCGCACGGAGGAGCCGACCCCCATGGAAACCATTATCGGCGCGGCGCCCCAGGGCGGGGCACCGGCTGACCTGATCAAGGACAGCGACACGGCGAGTTTCGCCCAGGACGTGATCGAGGCCTCGATGGCGGCCCCGGTGATCGTCGACTTCTGGGCGCCCTGGTGCGGCCCCTGCAAGCAGCTCGGACCGCTGCTGGAAAAGGCGGTCAAGGGCGCGCGGGGGGCGGTGCGCATGGTCAAGGTCAACATCGACGAGAACCAGGACCTGGCCGCCCAGCTGCGCATCCAGTCGGTGCCCACGGTCTACGCCTTCTTCCAGGGCCGGCCGGTCGACGGCTTCCAGGGCGCCCTGCCGGAGAGCCAGGTCAAGAGCTTCGTCGAGCGCCTGACCCAGTCGGCCGGCGGCGCGGGCGGCCCGGACCCGATCGAGCAGGCGCTGGAGGAGGCCGAGGCGGCCCTCGAGGCCGGCCAGGCCGGCGCGGCCACGGCGCTGCTCGGCCAGGTCCTGCAGCACGAGCCGGACAACGCCCGCGCCCTGGCCGGCCTGGTGCGCGGCCACGTCCTGGCCGGCGACGCGGCCGGCGCCCGGGAGATCCTCGACGGCCTGACCGACGAGCTGAGGCGCGCGCCGGAGGTGGCCTCCGCGGCGGCCTCCCTCGAGCTGGCCGAGGCCAGCGCGGAGGCGGGCGACGTGGCCGACCTGCGCCGGCGCCTGGCCGGCAACGAGAACGACCACCAGGCGCGCTTCGACCTGGCCATGGCGCTCTACGCCGCGGGCCAGAACGAGCCGGCCGCCGACGAGCTGCTCGAGCTGATCCGGCGCGACCGGGCCTGGAACGAGGAGGCGGCACGCATGCAGCTGCTCAAGTTCTTCGAGGCCTGGGGACCGAGCGACCCGGTGACCCTCTCGGCGCGGCGCCGGCTCTCTTCGCTGCTGTTCGCATGACCCGCTCGCCCTTCGATCCCGGCTTCGACCAGCTGCCCGGGACCCTGCCGGTCTTTCCGCTGCAAGGCGTCCTGCTGCTGCCGGGCGGGCGGCTGCCGCTCAGGATCTTCGAGCCGCGCTACCTCAACATGGTCAACGACGCCCTTGCCGGCGATCGCCTGATCGGCATGATCCAGCCGGCCGAGCAGGACGAGGAGCAGGGCAGCGCCAAGATCTACGAGACCGGCTGCGCCGGGCGCATCACCGCGTTCAGCGAGACCGAGGACCACCACTACCTGATCACCTTGAGCGGCCTGATCCGCTTCAAGGTGGCCGACGAGCTGGCGCTGCTGAACGGCTACCGCCGGGTTTCGCCTGACTACGCCGACTTCTCCCACGACATGAACGAAGATCAAGGCGAGGTCGACCGGGGGCGCATGCTGACCGCGCTCTCGGCCTATTTCGAAGCCAACGGCATCGAGGGCGACTGGGACGCAATCAAGGACACGCCCGACGAGCGCCTGGTCACCTCGCTGGCCATGGTCTGCCCCTTCGACCCGCCCGAGAAGCAGGCCATCCTGGAGGCCGCGACCCTGCAGGACCGGGCCGAGACCATGACCAAGATCCTGCAGATGTCGATCCATGAAGCGGAGAGCGACGCCGCGCGGCACTGAAGGCCGCGGCCGGCGGCGCGACAAGGAGCGTACCTCATGGCCCCTACAAAGTCCGGAGTCGACCCCAAGCTGCTCGAGATCCTGGTCTGCCCGATAACCAAGGCGCCGCTCGAGTACGACGCCGAGAACCAGGAGCTGATCAGCCGCCAGGCCAAGCTGGCCTACCCGATCCGCGACGGCATCCCGATCATGCTGGCGGACGAAGCCCGCCAGCTGGACGATTGACCCGGCTATGACCACAGAGGAGCGCTTCGCCGCCCCCGAGGGCGGCACCGAGCACTGGCCGACCGAGCTGCGCTACGTCTCGGCGGAGAAGCGGCTGGTGATCGCCTTCGACAACGGCCGGAGCTTCTCCTACCCGGCCGAGCTGCTGCGCGTGGAGAGCCCCTCGGCCGAGGTCCAGGGCCACGGAGCAGGGCAGAAGCAGACCGTTTCCGGCCGCCGCCACGTCGGCATCATGGAGATCGAGCCGGTCGGCAACTACGCGGTCAAGATCAAGTTCGACGACCTGCACGACACCGGCATCTTCTCCTGGTCCTACCTCTACAAGCTGGGCGAGGAGCAGGAGCACATCTGGGCCGACTACCTCGCCGCCCTGGAAGCGCAGGGGCTCAGCCGGGATCCCTGAACCAGATCGCCGACCCTCCCTGTGCTAAGCTTCCTACGGGGGAAGCCAGCTGGGGGATGAGAACCATGACCTATCGCTACGCGGCCCTACTGCCCTTGGCCGCCCTGGCCGGCGCCGTGCCCGCCCTGGGCCAAGAGGCACCGGTCGACATCGTGGCCGCGGCGGTGCGCCAGCACGGCCAGGAATGCCGAAACCCGACGGACGTCCGGCCCGACCCGGACCACACGGAGCCCGACATGAAGGCCTGGATCGTCCGCTGCGAGAACGGCAGCTTCCGGGTCAAGTTCATGGGCGACCGCGGAGCGCAGGTGGAACCGGTCGCGGAGTAGACGCAACCCTCCGAATTCTCAGGGCAGGACAGCATGACCAGAGACCGCTTCGATACCGCCGGCTGCGAGCGGACCATGATGGCGGTGGTGACGACCGGGAACGGCGGCTACGACAAGCTGGTCTACCGCGCGGTGCCGGTTCCCGTGCCGGGCCCCGGCGAGGTCCTGCTCCGGGTCCTGGCGGCCGGCGTCAACAACACCGAGATCAATACGCGGTTGGGCTGGTACTCCTCCTCGGTCACCGGCGGCACGGAGGCAACCGCCGGCGTGCAGGAGGGGGCCGCCGAGCAGAAGGCCGATGGGGGCTGGAACGAGGCCACCCCCTTTCCCTTCATCCAGGGCACGGACTGCTGCGGCCGCGTGGCCGAGGTAGGGCCGGGCGTCGGCGAGGAGATCCTTGGGAGGCGCGTGCTGGTGCGCGCCTGCATGCGGCCCGAGGGCTACGACAGCTTCGAGAACGTCTGGATGGCCTCGGACTTCGACGGCGCCTTCGCCGAGTACGTCAAGGTGCCGGCCGCCGAGGTCTTCCCGGTCGACTGCGACTGGAGCGACGCGGAGCTTGCCACGATCCCCTGCGCCTATGGGACGGCGGAGAACATGCTGCACCGGACAGCTGTCGAGTCGGGCGAGCACGTCCTCGTCGCCGGGGCCTCGGGCGGCGTCGGCTCCGCCGCGGTGCAGCTTGCCAAGCGGCGCGGCGCCCGCGTCACGGCGATCGCCGGCGCGGCGAAGCGGGACCAGGTCGCGTCGATCGGCGCCGACCGGGTGGTCGAACGCGGCAGCGACCTGGTCGCCCTGCTCGGCGCGGAGAGCGTCGACGTCGTGGTCGACAACGTGGCCGGCCCGGCCTTTCCCCAGATGCTGAAGGTCCTGAAGCGCGGCGGGCGCTACACCTCGTCCGGCGCCATCGCCGGCCCCATGGTGAGCCTCGACATGCGGGACATGTACCTCAAGGACATCTCCCTGATCGGCTGCACCGCCTGGGACGAACCGGTGTTTCCCGACCTCGTCTCCTACATCGAGCGGGGCGAGATCCGGCCCCTGCTCGCCAAGACCTATCCCTTGGAGAAGATCGCCGAGGCCCAGCGGGACTTCATGAAGAAAGAGCACTTCGGGAACTTCGTCCTGGTCCCGCCGCAAGCCGGGGCCTGAGGGCGCGCCTAGAGCGGATCTGCTCTAGCAGGCTGCAGACAAAGTGCTCAGTCGGAACCATCACCCTTCGACAAACTCAGGGTGAGGGCGAAATGTTTCAAGGACTTACCCTCATCCTGAGCGTGTCGAAGGATGACCGTGATCAAGGGCACCAGGCTTTCTCATCTTCCTGCTAGAGCGACCGTTCCTCGATGATTCCCTTTGAAGTGATCATGCTCTAGGCTCGCTAGGTCGATTCGGTGTGCGCGCCGGATCGGGCCGCCCGCCGCCAATCCGGCGGCCATGGAAAGGCCCCACGGCCCCTGAACAGCGATGCCTGAGCCCCGGTTTCCCCCGCTGACGGTGTTCCGCAAGGAGCCCCTGATGCGCCTCATCGCGGCGACGGGCCTGTCGCCGGTGGGACTGGGCATCGCTTTTCTCCTCACGGTCTCTCTCTCCCTCTCCTGGTGGGCCTACGAGAGCGAGAGCCCGGCCAAGGCGATCTGCCCGGACCTGCCGGCGCCGAGGGACTTCGTTTCGTTCTTCGAGAACATCAGCTGGTCGATCTCGATCGTCTTCCTCTTTCCCCTCGTGGTGGCGCTCACCCTCAAGTACTACCGGGAGATTCCGAAGCTCTTCGCGTTTCTGGCCGAGCAGACGGATGACCGGGAGAGCGGATCCGGGCTGAAGGACTTCCATGGTTGGCTGGACCGGCGTTTCAACAACTATGGGGTCACGGCGACGACGGCGCTGATCTCGCTCGTTCTGAATGTCTACTACTTCAAGCAGATCCTGGAGAACCAGCCGTGCAAGGGCTGGATGACCAGCGGCGAGATCTTCGCCTCCATGACGGCGAGCGGGTGGGGCCTCACGCCCCTCGGGCTCTACGCGGGCGTGATCCAGTTCGTCCTGATCTACTGGGTCCTCAACCTGGTCTGGCGCGGCGCGGTCCTGGCCTGGGGGCTGCACGAGTTCTTCAACAAGAGAGACTTCCCGGTCCGCATCCAGCCGCTCCACCCGGACCGCTGCTGCGGCCTGCGCAAGATCGGCGACGTGGCGATGCTGCTAAACTTCACGCTGTTCCTGCTCGGCATCTACCTGTCCCTCAAGGTGATCGACAAGATCGTCATCCAGGGCAATCCGCTCTCGATAGACATCGGCAACCCGGTGATGCTGGGCAGCTATCTGATCATTGCGCCGCTGCTGTTCTTCTTTCCCCTGGGCGCCGCCCACCGGCAGATGAGCGCGGCCAGGGACAGGTTTCTGGAGCCGCTCCGCCGGAGGCTCGAGACGCTCATGGGCGACCTCGCCGAGACGACCCTGGACGACCGGGGCCGCACGGCGGTCCAGACCTTCGCGGCGCTCGATGCCGAGATCGCCCGGCTGAACAAGGCGATACCGGTCTGGCCTTTCGACTTTCGCTCGCTCCGCGCCTTCGCGGGCACGATCGTGATCCCGATCTTTCCCGTCGTCTTCCCCTATCTGCTCAAGCTCGTATTCGGCAATTGACCGAGCCCCCGAGACGAGCGCGCAAGCGACCACCCGGGTCGCATCGGCGGTAGACAGCAGGCGGCCGGCCGCCTCACTCTAGGGCCTGTGGACATTCAGGGCGCGCTCCTGGTCCGAGTGAAATCGGCCTGCTGTTAGGCGCGAGGAGGAAGGACATGCCGAGCATATTCGACGACAAGCAACGCGGCAGGAGGCCGATTTCGCCGGATCCCTTCGGGACGGGG
>JASJEC010000065.1 GCA_030064845.1 Kiloniellales bacterium | reverse complement strand
GCAGGACAGGCCGACCCAGACCGGCAGGCCGCTCGCCTGGCTGGCCTCGAGCGTGACCAGCAGGCTGTCGATATCGACCATCATTTCCAGCATCAGCAGGTCGGCGCCCGCCTCGGCCATGATCGAAGCCTGTTCCTCGGCGCCGCCCCGCAGGTCCTCGGGCGCCGACCAGTTGCCCGCCCAGGACCAGTAGGAGAGCCCACCGGCGACCAGAACGTCGAGCGCCTGCATGCGCTCGCGCGCCTCGATCGCCAACTCCACGCCGCGGCGGTTGAGCGCCTCGAAGCGATCCTCGACACCGGCGTCGCGCAAGGCGTGCGGGTGCGTAGCGAAGGTGTTCGCGATGACGATCTCGGCGCCCTCGCGGATGTAGTCTTCGTGCACCGAGCGCAGGACATCCGGATGGCTAAGCGCGCCGCCGCCGTTCCAGGCGTTCTCCAGCTGCGGCACGCCGCGCCGCTCGATTTCCGTGCCCGTCGCGCCATCGATCAGGATCCTTTCGCCCTTCGCGATCCGCGCCATCAATCGATCGTATCGGCCCACCTTCGACTCCCCGCCGCCAGCAGTGCTCAAGCAGGCACGATAAGCGAGGTGGTAAGCGCCCGAAAGCACGGACTTATCGAGAGGGAGCGCGACCCCAGTCACCGCGGGCTTGCCGTCCAAGGCCCGGGTCGGGTCAGCACTCTATCGGGGTCGCCCTTGGTGGATCGACTTTGGTTGCGGAAACATGCACGGCCTAGGCTTTCTGGACAGGCGGAAGAAAAGATAGGAGGCTGATCCAGTTGAAGTGGAAAACTGGGTAAGCTGTCTCACTCGACGTCCATCGGCCCTAGAAACCTGCGCTCATCTTCCGGGAGGGATTGCGCGTGATGGCCGGCAGGAGATTTTGCGGCGGTTGCTCATCTCGAATGCGCCATTTCGCCCTGAACTCTTGCTGTGCTCTCCTTCTAAGCGTCGCCACCTTTACCGGGGCACTTCAACGAAGCGAAGCGAACGAGGACGAACCTTGGCAAATACTGGGCGAGTTGGCTGCCTATTCCGAGCGCTGCGGCTATCGAGAGGACGACCAGTGGCTGCAGTCCCGTTTCGGCCATCTCGAGAGGTTCAAGACGGCGCGCCGTGGCACCCGCGTTGCGATGGAAGGGTACGACTTCGTCCGCCTGCCGTGCGGGCGCGTCCGTCAGCTTGTTCAAGAGATAAGATCAGAGGTCGCGGACGAGCCAGTGGCAAAATACCCGACCGATTTCGAGATCTGCAATTCTGCGCTGACGAGGCAGGCAGGAACGGCGGATTGGGAAAGCAGCGAGGCTTGGCTTGACTATGTTGCCGAAGCCAAGCGTCGCAAGTTGACACCCGATCAGTGTGCTGAGCTCTTGGCACGCTAGATCGGATCATGTTTGGCCCGGGAACGGTTCGCGGTTCCGGGCCAAACACGTGACCTCGTCCGAAATCGACTTTGTTAGAGCAGATTCACCGGTTTGGTTGAATCGCTTATAGCGACTCAACCAAACTCGGATCTGCTCTAGGCGGCCACGGTCTTCAGGCCGAGCGACGACCAGATCTCGGACAGCGCCGCGACCAGCGCGGTGATGTCCTCCTCGCCGTGCAGCGGCGAGGGCGTGAAGCGCAGCCGCTCCGTGCCGCGCGGCACTGTCGGGTAGTTGATCGGCTGCACGTACATCCCGAACTCCGCCATCAGGCGGTCGCTGATCTCCTTGCAAAGCACGGGATCGCCGACCATGACCGGCACGATGTGGCTGGGGTTGCGCATGTGGGGGATGCCGGCGCCGTCCAGCTTGCGGCGCAGCGCGGCGACCCGAACCTTCTGCAGGTCGCGCTCGAGACTGCTCTGCTTGAGATAGCGGATGCTGGCGCGCGCGCCGGCGGCGACCGCCGGCGGAAGGGCTGTGGTGAAGATGAAGCCCGAGGAGAAGCTGCGCACGAAGTCGCAGAGCTCGGTCGAGGCGGCGATATAGCCGCCGACCACGCCGAACGCCTTGCCGAGCGTCCCCTCGATCACCGTCAGTCGGTCCATCAGCCCTTCCCGCTCGGCGATGCCGCCCCCGCGCGGACCATACATGCCGACCGCATGCACCTCGTCCAGATATGTCATGGCGCCGTGCGCCTCGGCGACGTCGCAGATCTCGGCGATCGGCGCGATGTCGCCGTCCATGGAGTAGACCGATTCGAAAGCGACCAGCTTGGGCCGCTCCGGGTCGAGATCGGCGAGCTTGCGGTCGAGGTCCTCGACGTCGTTATGGGCGAAGATCCGCTTCTCGGCCCGGCTGTGGCGGATGCCCTCGATCATCGAGGCGTGGTTCAGCGCGTCGGACAGCACCACGCAGTCGGGGATCTGCGAGGCCAGAGTGCCGAGTGCGGCCCAGTTGGAGACGTAGCCGGAGGTGAACAGCAGGGCCGATTCCTTGCCGTGGAGGTCGGCCAGCTCCTGCTCCAGCAGCACGTGGTAATGGTTCGTGCCAGAGATGTTGCGCGTGCCGCCGGCGCCGGCGCCGCAGCGCTCGAGCGCCTCGTGCATGGCGTCGAGAACGCTTCGGTTCTGCCCCATGCCCAGGTAGTCGTTGGAGCACCAGACCGTGACCGGGTTGGTGGCGCCGCAGCCAGGGCGGTGGGTGGCGCGGGGAAAGGCGCCGGTATGCCGCTCCAGATTGGCGAAGACACGGTAGCGCCCCTCGTCGCGCAGCCCGGCCAAACGATCCTTGAAGTAGTCCTGGTAGTTCATGGGATCCTCCCTTCACCTGGAACGGCGGCCGGCAAGGGCGCGCCGCCTAACTCGTTCGTCTTGTCGTGCCGCACGGCCCGATAGCCGCGGTTCTCCGGCTGCACCTTCGCCTCACCCCGGCTCAGCGCCCAGCGCCACAGGGCGGCGTCCGGCAGGGGCAGCACCAGCAGCCAGTGCTCGACCGTGCCGAGCACGATCAGCGAGCCGACCAGCATGTAGCCGGTGGCCGCGAAGTCGCCGGCGTCGGGCGCCAGGGCGAGATGGAACACATAGGCGCCGACCAGGGTCGCGACCGTGATCGAAACCGGGAACAGCCCGTTGATCGGGCGCCGTCCGAAGTAGCTCTTCAGGAAGTCGAGCTCCTGGGGCAGCATCTCCTCCGACAGCGACGGCACGCCGAGGAAGATGTTGAGCTTGGCGCTGAGCCGCATGGCGAAGAGCACCAGGAACGTCCAGAAGCCGACCTGGTTCGGCGCGCCTTGGGTCAAGAGGAAGACCAGAGCGAGCGTCGCCAGGATCGCCAGCTCGTGATAGAGCAGCGTCCGCGCCGCCATGACGAAGCGCCGGCCCAGGCCGGCGTCCGCCGGGCAGGCGATCTTGCGCGGTCCGGTGATCTGGCCCTGCAGGAAAGTAAGCTCGTGCCAGCCCCAGAGCACGATGGCGGCGAGAAAGCCCCAGTAGGCGGATGCGGGGTCGGTCCCGCCAGCGGTCGCGTAGAGCACGGCCGCGGCGGCCACGGCCAGGGCGGTGGCGGCCAGCGTGCTGCGGCCGTGATTGCGCTTCGGCAGCCGGTTCAACAGCAGCACGATGCCGGTGCTGAACCACCAGACGAAGAGCGCTACGAGGGCTGGAAGAACGGTGGCCGCCATCACTTCCTCGAACTACCAAGCCGGCTGCAGGCGGCTCTGCCGCGGCAGGGCGTTGCTCTTTGCCGGCAGGAAGTAGAGCCGCGCGAAGGTCGCGGCGGCCGCCAGGCCCAGGCCCATCATCTTGACGCGCCCGACGAGGCCCTTGCGCGCGCCCGCCCGCGCGATGCCCTCGTTGATGCGCCGCAGACGCTCCAAGCCGGCGCGGAACCGCGGGTCGTCCAGATCGAGGGTCAGCGGAAAGACCTGCTGGGAGATCTCCGAGGTGATGCGGAAGACCTGGTAGTCGTAGGCCGTCGGGTCCAGGCCCAGCGCCTTGTGAAACTCGGGCCGGGCGTGGTCGCGCACGTACATGGTGGCGAAGACCGCGAGCAGGAAGAAGCGCACCCAGAGCTTGTTGTGGCCGCGCAGCAGGTGGGGATTGGCGCGCATCAGGAGCGCGAAGGCCTCGCCGTGGCGGAACTCGTCGTTGCACCACTTCTCGAACCACTTGAAGATCGGATGGAACCGCAGCTCGGGATGCCGCTCCAGCTGCCGGTAGATGCTGATGTAGCGGGCGTAGCCGATCTTCTCGGAGAGATAGGTCGCATAGAAAATGAACTTCGGCTTGAAGTAGTGGTACTTCTTGGTCTTGGTCAGGAAGCCCAGGTCGACCCCGATGCCGAATTCCTTCAGCGCGTCGTTGATGAAGCCGGCGTGGCGGGCCTCGTCGCGGCTCATCAGCTTGAACAGCTCGCAGATGTCCGGGTTGGTGCCGCGCTTCTTCATCTCCGCGTAGAGGATGCAGCCGGAGAACTCGGCGGTCAGCGAACTGACCAGGAAGTCGACGAACTCCTTGCGCAGGCCCTCGGGCAGGTCCTCCAGGCTCACCTTGTCCCAGTTTTCATCGCGCTTGAAGTGCCCCTTGTTGGGATCGTCGCGCATCTCGGCGATCAGCTGGTCCCACTCGGCGCGCACCGGCGTCACGTCGAGCCGGTCGAGGGCGTCGAAGTCCGTGGTGTAGAAGCGCGGGCTCAGGACTGTGTTCTCCTGGGCCTGGGCCATGGTGTCGTTCGAGGTGACCGACAGGGTTTCAATGGTCATAGCGTCCTCCCCGAGGTGAAACTGACCTCAAACAAGTCGAAACATTCAAGATTGCCGGACAGGCGGGCCCAGGCCCGTTCCGCCGCGTAGGCACGGCGGACCGTCGCGGTGCGGCGCAGCTGGAGCTTCTCGCCGTAGGGCACGACCACCGCGTCGCCGTGGACGCGGACCTTGTCGCCGGGCCGGATCTCGAGATCGCCGTCGAGCTCGACGTGGGCGTGGAAGCTCTCGAAGCTGTTCTCGATATCGATCGTGCAGCCGACGTCGAATTCCCGGGTCATGAGCTGCTCTCCTGGTCGTTCAGAAAACGCGCGAATGCCTTGGCGTTGGTCACGCCGAACGAAATCAGCTCGATGCGGCGGCCGGTTGCCAGATCGTGCAGGGTCAGCCGGCCGTCGCCCTGCTTCAGCAGGCGAAAGGGCTGCTCCATACCCAGGCCGTGCTGACGCCGCTCGCGTGCCAGCCCGCGCAGCACGCCCCGCAGGAAGCCGTTGGTGCCCGGCGCCAGGACCTCGACGGTCTCGCCGGTCGCGGCCGCCAGGACCGCAACGCCGCCGTCGCTGCGGTCGAGAAAGACGAGATCGCGCGCGGCGACCGGCGCGTCCGGCGGCAGGTCGGCCCGTCCGACCAGCCCCTGGCGCGCGAGCGCCACGAAGACGATCGTGAAGACCAGCAGAGCCGCGACCCCGACCAGGACACTGCGTGGGACCTTCAGCTCGTGGTGATGGGCCATGGAGCGATCCCCCGCCTTATCGGGCCGACATCGCGAGCGCCGGCTCGGCTTCCGCCACCGACGGCCGCTCTTCGGCGTCCCCCGCGAGCGCGTGCACCACGCCGCCGCCGTGCTCCGCCTTGAGCGCCTCGGCCAGGATGCCGGCGGCCTCCCGTGCGTCCGCCAAGCCGCGCAGCATCGGTTGCGGGTTTCGGTAGTGGCCGGGCCGGGCCAGCGGCCACAGGATCAGGAAGGCGATCTTGTCTGGCCCGCGCAGCGTCAGCGGGACGTCGCCGGTGCCGTCGGAGCAGAGCCTGAGCGCGGCGCTCTCGATTTTTTGGAAGGGGAAGTTGACGCACATCGGCAAGGCGACGCCGAAGCGCATGACGACCCGCTTGCTGGTGATGGTGTAGACCGTGGTCCGCGCGTAGCAGTAAGCGAGGCCGGCCAGGATGGCGAGACCGACCAGGGCGTAGGGCAGCACGCCCAGCATCGCGAAGACCGCGGCCTTCGCCCCCTCGCCTTCCCACAAGGCCGCGAAGCCCTGCCAGGTGATCAGGATCGAGAAATAGATCAGCACCTTGCGGACGTGGAACACGCGCTGCGCGATCCCTGACCAGCGCGGCTTGCCCTGCCAGAGGATCTCCTCGCCGGGCGGCGGACGTTCCGGCAGGCCCTCGATCGGCTCGAATTCGAGCTCTTCGTGGTCGCTCACGTGCTTGCTCATAGCAGGGGCTCCGCGGTCCGCGGCGTCTGGTAGAGCGTGCCGGCGCCGAAGTAGCCGTAGATCTTCTCCTCTTCCAGGCGGGTCACCTGGTCGGGGTTCGCCAGCCCGGGAATCTTCCCGAACTGGGTCGAGAGCAGCGAGGCGACGTAGACCTCGCCGGTCCGGCGGCTGATCCGGGCCAGGTTGATCGGGATCAGCGCGCGCTTCGGCGTCTCTCCGGCGACGGTCATCTCGAGGAACCGGATCATGTACTCGCCGCGGTCGACCCAGACGTCGGTGACGGTGCCGGCGGGCTTCCGGTCAGCGCCGATCACGGTCATGCCGCGGGGGTCGGGATCGCGCTCCTCGACATGGAAGTCGGTCGCCACGCGCATCGGCACGATCTTCGGCGTGTTGTGGACCGTCTGGTCCGGCGTGTCTGCGCGTTCGGCATAGGACCCGGGCCCGACTTCCGCGAGCATGGGATCGCCGTCCGGCTCGATCGCGTAGCCGTCGACGTTGTTGCCGATGGCCCTGGCCTTGAGCTGGCGGCTGTCGGCGTTCGCCGGATCCGGGGCCATGACCTTGGAGCCGTCGGCCAGGTGGAAGATCTTCGGCTTCGGCAGGTAGGTCAGGCCGGTGACCTTCTTGCGCTTGGCCGGATCCAGGTGGTCGGTCTCGAGCGGATAGCCCTCGCGCTTGCTCTCGATCTGGAGATAGTAGACCAGGCCGAAGAAGAAGACCCAAAAGACGTAGAGGACGACCTGCGCGACGTCCACGTACCCCGTGATTGCTCCGATCTCCATAAGGTGCCTCCTCTATGCGTGCTAGCCGGGGATCTCGATCATCCCGAACTTCGCGCCGGGCCGGTCCGCCGGGACACCGGGCGGGCGCACCAGCGGGCCGATTGCAACCAGGGCCGCGAACAGCAGCAGGATTTCCAGGTGATATACGGCGTAGTAACCGACCGAGGCGTCGCTCAACGCGGGCCCGAGCGCGCCTCGTTCGGCCAGCCCCCCGGCAAAGTCGCGAAGCGCGCCGCCGAGCGCCATGGCGCCGCCGGTCGCGGTCGCGTGGACCGCGCCCCAGGCGCCCAGGGCCATGCCGCTGTTGCCGCCCTTCGCCAGCGCCATCGCCGCGGTCATTGTGCCGACCGCGAAGAGCCCGGCGCCGAAACCGATCAGCGCGGTGCCGGCCCGGAACAGGAAGAGCGACTCGATCGGAGCGGAGAAGATGATCGCGGAGAAGGCGAAGACGCCGACCACGGCGCCGTAGCCCGCCAGGCGGTGCGGGTCGTGGCCGCGCGACAGCTTCTGGGCGGCGAGCGCCAGGCCGACCAGGGTGCCGCCGGCAAGGAGCGCGGTCAGCATGGTGGTCGCGCTCACGGAAAGACCCAAGATCTCGCCTCCGTAGGGCTCCAGCAGGATGTCCTGCATGGTGAAGGCCGCCGTTCCGAGGGCGACGGTCACGAGAAGACGGATCGAGCGCCCGCCCTCGACAAAGGCGCGCCAGGACTGCCGGAAGGTCGGCCTCGGCAGGTGGTGGGCGGTGCGGGCCGGATCACGCGCCTCCTGCTTCCACAGCGCCACCAGGTTGAGCACCGCGCAGAGCACCGCCGCGCCCTGGATCACCTGGATCAGCCGCGGCGCGCTGAAATCGCGCAGCAGCGCGCCCAGCACGATCGCGCTGAACACCATGCCGAGCAGCAGCATGACGTAGAGCAGGGCCACGACCCGCGGCCGGTTGTCGGGCTTGGCGAGATCGGTGGCGAGCGCCAGGCCGGCGGTCTGCGTCGTGTGGATGCCCGCGCCGACCATCAGAAAAGCGACCGCCGCGCCGACCTGGCCCCAGATCTCGGCCCATTCCGGCGAGCCGCCGCGCACGTCGCCCGAGAGGACCAGGAGCGCGAAGGGCATGATCGCGAGGCCGCCGAACTGCAGCAGCGTGCCCCACCAGATGTAGGGCACCCGCCGCCAGCCGAGGAACGAGCGGTAGTTGTCCGACTTGAAGCCGATCAGGGCCCGGAAAGGCGCGAAGACCAGGGGCAGCGAGACCATCAGCGCGACCAGCCAGGCCGGCACGAAGAGCTCGACGATCATGACCCGGTTCAGGGTGCCCGTGAGCAGCACCAGGGCCATTCCGACGGAGACCTGGAACAGGGAGAGACGCAGCAGGCGGCCCAGCGGCAACTCATCGGAGGCGGCATCGGCGAACGGCAGGTAGCGCGGGCCGAGCCGCATCCAGAAATCCGTCATGGACCTGATCGGCTGCGTCATGAGCGATACAGCTCCTGGGCATGGGAGATGTAGAAGCCGCTCAGAACCCGCTCGGTCCAGCCGCGCCGCCAGCCGCCCAGTACCGGCGCCTCGTCTAGCATCCGATACAGCCGGGTCTCCGCGACCGGCACGATGGCCGGGGCCCGGTTACCGCGCGGGAAGACGCGGCCGAGCGCGTGCATTGCCGCCAGCGGCGCCGTCCGCGGCGCGACGGTGAACAGCAGCGACCGCTCGGCCCGTTCCGACAGGCGTCCGATCATGCCGATCAGGTCGGCGGTGCCGTAGTGGATCAGCGAATCCATGGCGACGACGTGGTCGAAGCGGCCGAAGTCCGGGTCCAGCATGTCGCCCGCGACGAAGGTGATGCGGCCCGGCCCCACAACCTTCGCACCATCGGCGCCGGCCCGTTCGCGGGCAAGCTCGACCAGGGTCGGAGAGAGGTCCACCGCCACCACTTCGGCGCCGCGCTCGGCCAGCGCCACCGCCATGGCGCCGGTACCGCAGCCCGCGTCCAGCACGCGGCGCCCGGAGAGGTCCTCCGGCAACCAGGACAGCAGGGTATTGCGCATCCGGTCCCGCCCGGCCCGCACGGTCGCGCGGATCCGCCCGACCGGCGCGTCCGAGGTCAGCTTGCGCCAAGCGTCGACGGCGGTCCGATCGAAGTAGGCCTCGATCTCGCCGCGCCGTTCCTGATAGGTCACCGTCTGCATCGATCGGACCCCCGTCAATCGAAGCCGAGGAAATCGAAGATCTCGCGGTCCTTCATGGGCTCCGCGTCGAGCGGCTCCGTGCCGTCCCAGAGGGTCTGGGCGAGGCGCAGGTACTCCTCCTTGACCGCCTCCAGGCCCGGCGTGCTGTCCATCTCGAACAGGGTCGACTTCTTGAGCCGGCTGCGCCGGATCTCGTCGAGGTCCTGGAAGTGCGCCAGGGTCCTGAGACCGACAGCGTCGTTGAAGCGGTCGATCTCGTCGGTCGCCGCGCTGCGGTTGGCGATGACGCCGCCGACCCGGACCTGGTAGTTCTTCGACTTGGCGCGGATCGCCGCGACGATCCGGTTCATGGCGAAGATCGAGTCGAAGTCGTTGGCGGTCACGATGAGCGCGCGCTCGGCGTGCTGCAGCGGCGCCGCGAAGCCGCCGCAGACCACGTCGCCCAGCACGTCGAAGATCACCACGTCGGTGTCCTCGAGCAGGTGATGCTCTTTCAGCAGTTTGACCGTCTGGCCGACCACGTAGCCGCCGCAGCCGGTGCCGGCGGGCGGGCCGCCCGCCTCGACGCACATGACCCCGTTGTAGCCTTCGTAGACGAAGTCCTCGACGCGCAGCTCCTCGGCGTGGAACTCGACCTCCTGGAGCGCGTCGATCACGGTCGGCACCAGGCGCTTTGTCAGCGTGAAGGTGGAATCGTGCTTGGGGTCGCAGCCGATCTGCAGCACCCGCTTGCCCAGCTTGGAGAAGGCGACCGAGAGGTTCGACGAGGTCGTGCTCTTGCCGATCCCGCCCTTGCCGTAGACCGAGAAGACCTTGGCGGTGTCGATCTGGACCCGCGGGTCCAGCCTGACCTGCACGCTGCCCTCGCCGTCCTCGCGGGACGTGGGCGCCTCTGAGCGCGTGTGGGAACCGATTTGCTGTCTCATGCCGCGACCTCTCCTTTGATTCCCTCGAGCCGGTCTTCCAGCTCGTCCCCGGCCTGGCGCAGCGCCTCGAGCGTGCTCTCGTCGGGGTTCCAGTAGTTGCGCTCGCAAGCCTCGAGCAGGCGGTTGGCGACCCGCGCCGAGGCCTTGGCGTTGAGCGAGGCGAGGCGCTCGCGCATCTCGTCGTCGAGCACGAAGGTCTCGGTCAGCTGCCGATAGACCCAGGGCGCGACCTGACCGGTCGTAGCCGACCAGCCCAGGGTGTTGGTGACGTGGGCCTCGATCTGGCGCACGCCCTCGTAGCCGTGCTTAAGCATGCCCTCGTACCAGGCCGGGTTCAGCGTGCGTGTGCGCGTCTCGATCGCGACCTGCTCGCCGAGCGTGCGGACCGTGCCTTTGCTGCGGGTCTGGTCGCTGATGTAGACCGGCACGGTTTCGCCGCGGGCCTGGCCAATGGCGCGGGTGATGCCGCCCAGGGAATCGAAGTAGTGGTCGATGCTGGTGACGCCGACCTCGACCGATTCCAGGTTCTGATAAGCGAGCTCGACCCGGCCCAGGATATCCTTCAAGAGGTCCTCGCGCTGCACCGCCTTGCCGGAGCGCCCGTAGGCGAAGCACTTGCGGCGGGTGAACATGGCGCTGAGGTCGTCCTCGTCGTCCCAGCGGCCGCTGTCGATCAGGTGGTTGACGTTGGAGCCGTAGGCGCCGTCGGCGTTGCTGAAGACGCGGAGCGCGGCGGTCTCCAGGTCGCAGCCCCGTTCCTTCTGGTAGGCGAGCGCGTTGCGGCGGACGAAGTTCCGCTCGAGCGGCTCGTCCGCGCCGGCCGCGAGGAAGGCGGCCTCGGCCAGGAGCCGGGTCTGCAGCGGCAGGAGGTCGCGGAAGATCCCCGACAGCGTCATGACCACGTCGATGCGCGGCCGGCCGAGCGTGTCGAGGTCGATAAGCTCGGCGCCGGCAAGCCGTCCGAAGCTGTCGAAGCGGGGCTTGGCGCCGATCAGCGCGAGGGCCTGGCCGATCGGGCCGCCCTCGGTCTTGAGGTTGTCGCTGCCCCAGAGCACCAGCGCGGTGGACTCGGGAAAGCCGTTGCCGTCCTGCCTGTGTCGGGCGATCAGGCGCTCGGCCTGGCGGGCGCCGTCTTCCATGGCGAAGGCGCTCGGAATGCGGAAGGGGTCGAAGCCGTGCAGGTTGCGCCCGGTCGGCAGAATCTCCGGCGTGCGCAGCAGGTCGCCACCCGGCACGGGGCGCACGAAGCCGCCGCCGAGCGCCTTGACCAGGGCGGAGGTCTCGCTGTCTTGGCAGAGCTCCCGGTTCATCGTGGCGAGACGCTCGAAGGCGGCGAGCCCCTGCTCCTCGATGGCGAGACCGCCCGCGGCCATGGCCCGCTCGGCCCCCTCTCCGGCCAGCAGCGCCGCGGTCGCGTCTTCGTTCAGCACGATGCCGAAGGAGGCGTCGGCGACCGCCCGCAGGTAGTCGGCCCGCTCGGACTCGTCCGGCGTGCCGCCGACCACGTGGAGCCCGTGGGGAATCAGGGTCTCCTCGAGCTCGACGACTGCGTCGGCGACGCCCGCGACTTCCGTTTCGGCCGTCCCGGACCAGGCCGGTGTCTCGGCCGCCAGATCGAGCGCCGCGGCCTGTGTCTGGATCAAGGCCGCCAGGCGGGTGCGCTCGGCGTCCTTCTCCGGCGGCAGGGCGCGCCAGCGGTCGATCGAGCTCTTGAGGTCGAGCAGGTCCTTGTAGAGGCCGGCCTGCTGCACCGGCGGGGTCAGGTAGCTGACCAGGGTCGCCGCCGCCCGGCGCTTGGCGATCGTACCCTCGGAGGGGTTGTTGGCGGCGTAGAGGTAGAAGTTCGGCAGATCGCCGATCAGGCGGTCTGGCCAGCAGTCGGCCGCGAGCCCCGCCTGCTTGCCCGGCATGAACTCGAGCGCGCCGTGGGTGCCGTAGTGCAGCACGGCGTGCGCGCCGAGGTCCTCGCGGATATAGCGGTAGAAGGCGGAGAAGGCGTGGGTCGGGGCGAAGCCCTTCTCGAACAGCAGGCGCATGGGATCGCCTTCGTAGCCGAAGCTTGGCTGGATCCCGACGAAGACGTTGCCGAACTGGGCGCCCAGCACGAAGAGCGCGCGGCCGTCACTCTGCTGCCGGCCCGGCGCCGAGCCCCACTGGGCCTCGATCTCGGCGAGCCAGGGCTCGCGGCGGACGTGATCGTCGACGGCGATCCGGGCGTGGACGTTGGCGTCGGCGCCGAAGCGGGCCGCGTTGCCCTCCACAAGGGCCTCGCGCAGCGCCTCGGCGTCGTCCGGGAGTTCGACCGTGTAGCCCTCGCGGTCGAGCGCGGTCAGGGTGTTGTGCAGCGATTCGAAGACCGAGAGATGGGCCGCTGTGCCGATCGCCCCGGCGTTGGGCGGGAAGTTGAAGATCACGACCGCCAGCTTGCGCTCGGCCGCGGGGCAGCGGCGCAGCGCGATCAGCTTGGTGACGCGCTCGGCAAGCATGGCGGCGCGCTCGGGATCGGCGGTCATCGCCCGCGTGCCGTCCGCCCTCGCCGTGCGGCCGCCGTAGACGATCGGCCCGGTGGCGCCGTCGAGCTCGGGAATGGCGACCATCATGGTCGACTCCACCGGCAGCAAGCCGAGGTCCGACGCACGCCAATCGTCGAGGGACTGGAACTCGAGCGCTTGTGCCGAGATGCAGGGAACATCCAGGCGCGCGAGCAGTTCCTCGGCTGCTTTGGCGTCGTTGTAGGCCGGACCGCCGACCAGGGAGAAGCCGGACAGGGACACGACCGCGTCGACCTGTGGCTTGCCGCCGGCGAAGAAGAACTTCTCCGCGACCGGACGAATGTCGAGGCCGCAGGCGAAGATCGGAAGGACCCGGAGACCGCGGCTCTCGAGGGCCGCGATCACTCCGTCGTAGTGGCCGGTGTCGCCGGCCAGGACGTAGGAGCGCATCAGGATCAGGCCGACCGTGCCGCGGCAATCCTTGGGCGCCGGCAGGTCGGCCAGGTTCTCGCTGGTCCCGCCGTCGAGCGACGGGTGATAGAGACCGGCGTCGGGATACTCGACCGGCAACTCCGGCGCCAGGCTGCCGCGCAGGGCCTCGCGTGCGCCGGCGGCGTAGCGGTCGACCAGGAAGCGGACCATGTTGACCAGGTTCCGGTCGCTGCAGGCCAGCCAGTACTGCATGGTCAGGAAGTAGGCGCGCAGGTCCTGGGCGGCGCCGGGGATGAAGCGCAGGATGCGCGGAAGCCGGCGCAGCATCGCCATCTGCCGTGCGCCGTTGCTCTTCGCATTCTTGCGCGAGCCGCGCAGGCGCTTCAGGAGGCTGATCGCGCCGGACTGGGGGCCGCCCATCTCGAAGCGCCCCAGGCGGGTCAGCCGGATCACCTCGCCGGCCGACATGCAGGCGACCATGGCGTCGCAGTGGTCGCGGCGCGCCTGGAGCGCCGGCAGCACTGCCTGGATATGGTTCTCCATGAACAGCATGGTGGCGACGATGATGTCGCCGCTGGCGATGTCCTCCAGGCAGCGCGCCAAGGCATCCGGGTCCTGGTCCCAGTCGGCGGCGGCGTGCAGGCTGAGCTCAAGCTTCGGCAGGTCGCGCCGCAGGGTCGCCTGAGCGCGCTCCACCGCCGCGGCGAGGTGCCGGTCGAGGGTGACGATGACGACGCGCAGGGGCGTCGCGCTAGCGGCCGAAGTGCGCTTTGGCATCGTAGAGAGTCTCGACGGTGATGGTGTGGAGGCCGTGCTGGGCAGCGAAGCGTTCGGTGTTGGCGCGCGCCTTGCCGCGCACGAAGAAGGGTACCTTCTTGAGCTCCTTCTCGGCATCGGGCGCCCAGGCGAGCGCGGCATCCTCAGGCGCCGCGGCGGCCGGCGCGGGCGCGGCCGTTGCGGCCGGCGCCGGGGCGTGGCCCAGGTGCGAGGGGGTGGCACCGTCGGCGAACTCGAAGTCCTCGCGGAACATGCCGAGCAGATGCTCTTCCAAGCCCATCATCAGGGGATGGACCCAGGTATCGAAGATGACGTTGGCGCCTTCGAAGCCCATCTGCGGGGCGTAGCGCGCCGGGAAGTCCTGCACGTGAACCGGCGCCGAGATCACGGCGCAGCCGATGCCCAGGCGCTTGGCGATGTGGCGCTCCATCTGGCTGCCCAGCACCAGCTCGGGCTTCGCCTCCTCGATCGCCTGCTCGACCTCCAGGTAGTCGTCGGTGACCAGCGCCTCCAACCCGAGCCGCCGGGCGGCCTCGCGCAGGTCGCGCGCCTGCTCGCGGCTGTAGGTGCCGAGGCCGACCACCTCGAAGCCCATCTCCTCATCCGCGATCCGCGCCGCGGCAATCGCGTGGGTCGCGTCGCCGAAGATGAAGACCCGCTTGCCGGTCAGGTAGGTCGAGTCGACCGAGCGGGAGTACCAGGGCAGACGGGATCCCGCTTCCGCCAGGATCGGCGCCGGATCGACCGCCGCCAAGGCCGCCACCTCGGCGATGAAGTCGCGGGTCGCGCCGACCCCGATCGGCACCGTGCGCACGGCGGGCTGGCCCAGGTTGCGCTCGAGCCAGCGCGCCGCCAGGTCCCCGGTTTCCGGGTAGAGGACAACATTGAAATCCGCGGCGCCGAGGCGGGCGAGGTCTTCCGGCGCCGCGCCGAGCGGCGCCACGACGTTGACATCGACGCCCAGGCGGTCGAGCAGCCGGGTCACCTCGATGACGTCGTCGCGGTGCCGGAAGCCGAGCGCGGTCGGCCCCAGCAGGTTGCATGAAGGACGCCCGCCCTCGCCGCGCTTCGCATCGGGATCGACGAGCGCGCGGACCAGTTGGTAGAAGGTCTCGGCCGCGCCCCAGTTCTCCTTGCGCTGATAGGACGGCAGCTCAAGCGGAATGACTGGCACCGGCAGGCCGAGCGCCCGGGCGAGCCCTCCGGGATCATCCTGGATCAGCTCGGCGGTGCAGGACGCGCCCGCCAGTATGGCGCGCGGCCGGAAGCGCTCGTAGGCCTCGGCCAGGGCGTTCTTGAACAGCTCGGCGGTGTCGCCGCCCAGATCGCGCGCCTGGAAGGTCGTATAGGTCACCGGCGGGCGCTCCTGGCGCCGCTCGATCATGGTGAAGAGCAGGTCCGCGTAGGTGTCGCCCTGGGGCGCGTGCAGCACGTAGTGCAGACCGGTCATCCCGGTGGCGACGCGCATCGCGCCGACGTGGGGCGGCCCTTCGTAGGTCCAGACCGTGAGGTGCATGGCCTAGACCTCCAGCCGTGCGCGCCGGTTCAGGGGCCGGTGAAACAGCTCGGCGAGATCGCCGGCCTGCTCGTAGCCCTGGATCGGTGTGAAGACGAGCTCGATCGACCACTTGGTGGTCACCCCCTGGGCCTCGAGCGGATTGGCCAGGCCGAGGCCGCAGACCACTAGGTCCGGCCGGTCGGCGGCGCAGCGGTCGAGCTGTCGTTCGACGTCCTGGCCCTCGCTCAGGCGGGTTTCCGCCGGCAGCAGGGCCAGCTCTTCGGCCAGGTGCTCACGGTGCAGGAAGGGGGTCCCGACCTCGACCGGCGCCATGTCCAGCTCGCGCGCCAGGAAGCGCGCGATCGGCGGCTCGAGCTGGGAATCGGGGAAGAAGAAGATCCGCTTGCCGGCCAGACGGTCGCGGTAGCGCGCCACGGACCGAATCGCCCGTTCGCGTCCCGGTCCGACCACCCGCTCGAAGACCCGCTCGTCGACTCCGAAAGCCTCGGCGGCCGCCTTGAGCCAGAGGGTGGTGCCCTCCGCGCCCAGCGGGAAGGGCGCCGCGAGGCGCCGCGCGCCCCGCTCCTCCAGCATCCGCGCGGTATCGGCCAGGAAAGGCTGAGCCAGCAGATAACGGGTCCCGGGCCCGACCGCGGGCAGCTCCGTGCTGCGGCGCGCCGGCAGGAAGGCGACCTTGCTCAGCCCCATGTCCCGGAACAGGCGGTGGAACTGGTCCTCGACCACGTCGGCCAGGGTGCCGACGACCAGCAGGGAAGGCTCGTCGTTAGCCGGCAGCTCGGGCACCAGGGCGGCGAGGCAGGCGTCCTCGCCCTGGGTGAAGGTGGTCTCGATGCCGCTGCCCGAGTAGTTCAGCACCCGGACGCCCGGCAGGTACTTCTGCGTCAGGCGTTGGGCCGCCCGGGAGAGATCGAGCTTGATCACCTCCGAAGGGCACGATCCCACCAGGAAAAGCGTCTTGATGTCGGGGCGCCGCGCGAGCAGCTGGGCGACCACGCGGTCGAGTTCCTCGTTTGCATCGGCCAGTCCGGCCAGGTCCCGCTCGTCGATGATCGCCGTGGCGAAGCGCGGCTCGGCGAAGATCATGACGCCGGCGGCCGACTGGATCAGGTGGGCGCAGGTGCGAGACCCGACCACGAGGAAGAAGGCATCCTGGATTTTGCGGTGCAGCCAGACGATCCCTGTCAGGCCGCAGAAGACCTCGCGCTGCCCCCTCTCCCGCAGCACCGGCCGGTCCGAGCAGCCGCTTCGTGAATTCGGGGCCAGCTGAGTGATGGCGTTCATCGCGCGTCCTCCCCTCGAGGCGCCCGCTTCGCGGCGCGGCGGAACGGCCGATCGGAAGGCTGCGCTGTTTGGCTTGCTGTTGTCGCCTTGCTCAAGGCGCGCATTCCTTTGCCTCTACCCATAGAGGCGGACTCTACGCTAGCTGCCGCGAAGGTGTCAATTGATATAGACGTCAATTAAACTTTACATTTGCCCGCCGTACTTACCCGGGCCGCGGCCGGCGCCCTGAAAAACGCGCGGCAGCCGAAAACGGCGATGCCGGACGTGCCGCGGGCTCAACGCGGCGCAACCGGCATCGAAATTACAAAGAAGTCAGGAGAGACCAGGCCCGCCGAAACGGGCCATGGCGTTCACCGCGGCGGCGGCGCTACGACCTGGCGCGCGCCCGCGACCGCCAGCCGCGGCGCCACAGCAAGGGCATGAACCCAGAGGTGATGGTTCCGCTCACTCGGCCCGCTCCGGTCTTCCGGCCCGGCGAGAGCAGCCGCATCCCGAACATCGACGAAAAACGCCAGGACGTGGATTTCGGCATGGCGAACATCGAGGAGAAGGGCGTGGCGGACTTGGTCTTGGCCGGCGGCATGAGACCGCCGGTGAAGAGTTTGCTGTCGGAGATGATCAACCCGGGGCTCGGCCTCGGCCACGTGAACCAGGCGTCCGAGACGTCGGCCTCGCAAGAGTAAACCTCGGTGTTCTCGACACCGGCATCCACGCTTCTGAAGCCGCTCAGCACGCCCAGCGCCTCCTGGGCCCGGGTGAAGGGCGCGCGGACCACGACCAAGGCCTTGCCGGCGTTAACGTGATCGGCGTAGGCCGCGGCAGCCTTGCGATGAACGCCCGCGTTCCGGATTGCCGCCTGCACGGAGTCGCGGTCGCGCGCGCCTTCCGTCTGGTCGGCGACGTCGATCACATCGAGGTCGCGCGTGCTGTACTTGGCCGCGCGCAACGCGGCCACGACCTCCGCCGCGGTGGTCTTGGATTCGTAGAGTCGGGTGATGATCGTCGTCATGAGAACCTCCAGCAGGTCGACCGGAGCCGGCGTTCCAACCGTGCGGGCGAGTCTCTCGAATCGCCACCAAAGCGACCGCCTGCACCGGGATTCGGGCTCCGGGACTGCGATCATTGTCGCCCTTCCCGCGGCTTGTCAACACGGGGGCCGGGGGTCGGACGAGCACGATTCCGCGGCGGTGGGCGCCGGTGGACGGCGATAAGCACCTAGCGCGCCTGTGTTTTTCGCGGTTCGGCCTGGGCGCGGGAGGCGCCGAAAACTGTCCAAAAAAATTTACAATTGTGTATGTCAAGTGAATATGACAGCATGTGGGATGGCGTCGTGCCATCAGCGTCAGCTGCCGGCTCGGCGTCATCGAGGCGCTCTTGGCATTGTCCGTGTGCAGCGTCTCGGAGTGATCTCGCAACGGGCACAAAGGATTGGAAAGAATGGAATACGATCCGGATAAGGTGTGGCCGACAGGCCTCACTGTTGCAGAGTCGGAAGAGGTGCACAGCTACCTCATCGACGGTACCCGTGTCTTCGGCTTCATCGCGTTGCTGGCCCACATTCTCGTGGCGTTCACGACACCGTGGCTCGGTTAGAGGAGGTCGAAGATGAACAACGGGAGAATGTGGCTTGTTGTGAATCCTACCGTCGGCATCCCCATCTTCCTGGGGGCCGTGGCCGTGGGCTCCTTCGCCGTGCACGTCGCGGTGTTGAGCAACACGACCTGGGTGGATGACTTCCTCTCCGGGCGCCCGCTCGGCAGCTCGGCGGCGATCGAGTCGCCGACGAATCTGGCCGAGAAGGCGAGCGGGGTTCAGACATCGCAAGTCCAGTTCGGCGACTTGAAGGACGGGGCCACCGTGGTCCTGCCCGACGGCCGCCGGGCGAGGCTTGTGATAGAGGAACCGGCCCTCGAAACGGCGAGGGTCGAGAAGCCGCCTACTGCACCAAACTAGAATCCCCCGAACACGTTAAGAGGGGGATTCGGGGAATAGGGTCGGGACCTCGCGGTCGCGACCTCTATTCCTTCTCGATTGATTGGCGCATTCCATCGCCCCGCGCCGGCTCTGACCGGGCCGGGGGGCAGGTAAAGCTGGGGGTGGGCGCCCATGATTCCATTTCGAGCCTACGCGATACGCAAGATTGCGGCCCTGGCGCCGCGCTATCTGCCGTTCGCCGACGCGGCGTCGGGCGATCTGACCCTGTCGCGCCTGCTGCGGCTGTCGCTGTTCCAGGTCACCGTGGGCATGGCCCTGGTGCTGCTGGTCGGCACCTTGAACCGGGTCATGATCGTCGAACTCCAGGTCTCGGCGGCGCTGGTCGGCATCATGATCTCCCTGCCCCTGGTCTTCGCGCCGTTCCGGGCCCTGATCGGCTTCAAGTCGGACACGCACAAGTCGGCGCTCGGCTGGCGCCGCGTGCCCTACATCTGGAAGGGCACGATGTATCAGTTCGGCGGTTTCGCCGTGATGCCCTTCGCGCTGCTGGTGCTCTCGGGCTACGGCGAGGCGGTCGACGCGCCCTATTGGGTCGGCCCCAGCGCGGCGGCGCTCGCCTTTCTCCTGGTCGGCGCCGGCGCCCACATGGTGCAGACCGTCGGCCTGGCGCTGGCGACGGACCTGGCCCCGCCGGAGAGCCAGCCGAAGGTGGTCGGCCTGATGTACGTCATGCTGCTGCTCGGCATGATCGTGAGCGCGCTGGTGTTCGGCGCGCTGCTGGTCGACTACACCCCGGGCCGGCTTATCCAGGTCGTCCAGGGCGCGGCCGTCGTGACCGTCGTTCTCAACGTCGTGGCGATCTGGAAGCAGGAGACCCGCGACCGCCGGCGGGCCCAGTCGATGGCGCCTCAGCCGCAGTTCCTCGAGTCGTGGCGCGCCTTCACCGCCGGAAAGGACGCGGTGCGGCGCCTGGTCGTGATCGGCCTGGGCACCATGGGCTTCGGCATGGCCGACGTCATCCTCGAGCCCTACGGCGGCGAGATCCTTCACCTCACGGTCTCCGAGACGACCAAGCTGACGGCGATCCTCGCCGCTGGCGGCCTGCTCGGTTTCGCGCTCGCCTCCCGGGTGCTCGGGCGCGGCATGGACCCGCTGACCATGGCCTGGTTCGGCGCCCTGGCGGGCGTCCCGGCCTTCGCCGCGATCATCTACGCCGCGCCGGGCGGCGCCCCGCTCTATCTCGTGATCGGCGTGATCCTGGCCGGCTTCGGCGCCGGTCTGTTCGGCCACGGCACCCTGACCGCGACCATGCGCCTGGCGCCCAAGGAGCAGATCGGCCTCGCGCTCGGCGCCTGGGGCGCCGTACAGGCCACGGCCGCGGGCATCGCCGTGGCCTTCGGCGGTATCCTTCGCGACGTCCTCGTCGAGCTGCCGATCGGCCGCCTGGTCGGCCCGGCCACGCCCTACGTCGCGGTCTTCGCCCTCGAGCTGCTCTTCTTGGCGCTGGCCCTGGCCGTCCTCACGCCCATGCTGCAGAAGCAGGAGCCCGGGCGGCGCCCCCTGCCCCGGGCCCACGGCCGGCTTTGAGAAATCTAGAGAAGACCACCCCGGTTCGATAACTCGCCCCGGAGCGTCCCATTCTCCTCCCCAAACCTGGGTGCTGGACACGATCGCCCCGGTGAAGCACTCGCGCCTTTCCCGGCCCGGCTGCAGCCCGCTGTTTCGGTCAGGATCTCTCCCTGCGCTGCGCCGCGATGGCCATGCCGGTATCCCGCCTGCTGTGCCTGACGAAACGCTCCGGTTCCTCGTCGCTCATGCAGCCTTTTCACCGGGTGCCAAGTGTCTCGGCTGATCACATCGGCCATCTGGCCCGTGATCCGTGCTGGCGGCTTAAGCCGTCGGCGGATGAGGAACATCGGGCAGACGTATAGAGAGATAGTTGGATCACTTGGGTAACGGACAGCCAGAAAGCAGAGACCGATGACTGAGGAACCCAGCCCCGAGAACACGCACGGCGGTGCCGGACAACCCCGCCGTCCCTTCGGCCAGCGGCTGCGCCGCAGGCTCTTCGGCTCTTGGCGAGGGCTGTTCCAGGTCTATCGGCCGGAACGGCACTACATGCGCGGACGGCAGGATGCCGAAACACGGCAAGGCTCCCTTTCGCGCTGAAGCAGGGGCGGAACGGTCCCCTTAGCTGTCGCCGCCGTCGTCGTCGGCGAAGGAAGGACAGCTGAGGTCGTCTTCGCCGCCACCGCCCGGGCCGGTCACGCAGACCAGAACGTTGTCGAAATCGCTATCGAGTCCGTCCGACACGTCCACGGCGAAAACGTAGGCGCCGATGACATCAGGCACCACCTGGGCCAGCGGCGTTGCCGCGTCCAGGATATCCGCAGACGTCAGTGCGCTGCCCTCGGGCCGCGAGACCAGACGCCAGATGAAGCCGAGGCTGGCCGCCGGATCGTCCGGGTCGCCGCTGGCCGAAGCATCCAGATTGGCCGGTAAGCCGACGGTCGCGAGCCGGTCGTCGCCGGCATCGGCGTTCGGTGGCGCGTTGCCGTCGGCGACCGTGACGATCCCACTGTCAAGGCCGCTCGAGCCCTCGTCGGAAACCTCGAGCTCGACCTCGTAGTCGCCTGGCTCGTCGGGAACGAAGCTGGCGGTCGGCAGGAGGCGGTCGACGATATCCGCGTCGGTCAGCAGACTGCCGGGCGGCGTGGAGACGAACGACCAGGAAAATCGCATGTCGTCGAAATCGTCTTCGTCGGCCTCGAAGCTGTGGCTGCCGTCGAGCGGAACCGTGACACCGACGGCGCCGCTGCCCGGCACCTCGGCAACGGCGTTGGGCGGCGCCCTATCCTCTTCGACGGCGGTTACCTGGACCGTGTCGGCGATGCTCGACAGCTCGTTGTCCCGCACGATCAGCTGGAAAACGTAGTCGCCCTTGACGTCGAGCCCGAAGTAGGGCGTCGGCGTGTCGGCGTCCCGGATAAGCACCGGTTTGAGGCGGCTCCTCGCCGGTTTCGAGACGAGCGACCACTCGTAGGTGATCAGGAAGCCTTCTGGATCGGACGAGCCGGTACCGTCGAGCACGACGATGTTGTCGTCGTCCAATTCGAAGAAGTCGTCATCATCCAGCTCGAAGAAACGGTCGCGGCCCGCCGTCGCCAGCGGCAGCTGGTTCGTGACATCCACGTCCACCCCGTCTTCGTCGCTCAGCTGTCCGTCGAAGACCGTAAGCCCAAGCCGATAGGGGCCCGAGACGTCGGGATCGAAGAAGGCCGTTGGGCTTAGACGGTCCTGTATGTCGGCGTCGACCAGCGCGCTGTTCTCGGGCACTTCCACGAAGCGCCACTCATAGGCCAGGGGCGCCGGGCGGTCGTCGATGTCGAAGCTGTTGCCGCCGTCGAGGAAGACCCTGCCGTCGAAGACCACCTCGAAATCGGGACCGGCATCGGCGACCGGCGGCACGTTGAGCGTGCGCAGCCGGGCGGTGTCGCTCTCGATCAACTGTGGACCGATCTGCGAGGCGGCCTCGACCGTGCTGTCCACGTCGCCGAAGCCGAGCAGCTCGGCGTCGACAATGATGCTGGCCTGGCCCAGGCCGGGCACCAGGAAGGGCTGGGTCTGGCTGACCGCAGACCCGTCCAGGTCGCGCAGGCTGACGACCGCCGTCGTCGTGCCCGTGACCCCGGTCAAGGTGGCCACGAACTGGCCCTCGACGTTACCGGTGTTCTCCACGTTGAACGAGAACAGGCCGGGACCCGGATCCTCGAGCTCGATCAGCTCGGGCTGGAAAGCCACCGCGAGACCGCGTGTCGCCGGGAAAGTGACCTCGGCGACGGCGAGATCCTGCACGGCCGGCACGGCTTGTGACACGGCCTGAGCCGCAATCGGCAGGGCGCCCGGCAAAGCGGGCGGCGGCGTCTCAGCGCTGATTTCGACCGTGCCGCTTTCGCCGGGCGCGAGAACAACAACCTCGGAGGAAAGCGTGTAGTAGGGCCCGAGCGGACCGGTCAGGGCGACGTCGAAGCTGTCGGCGACCGTGCCCTGATTGGTGACGGTCAGCTGGAACACGGTGTCCGGCTGACCGGAAGCCGGCGAGAGCGCCGTGGCGACACCGGTGTTGGCGACGTCAAGCACGGCCACCGTGGAGTCGCTCACCGTGCAGTCGCCCTGCCCCTGGGCCGTGACCGGCACCGAGAGCGGGCCGGCCGCCGTGCCGGCGGGAACGCCGACCCGCAGGGTCGTTTGCGTGGCATTCACGAGACCCGGAGGCACCGACAAGACAGACGTCTCAAAGGCCGCGGTCAGGCCGGCGGGCGGCAGCGCCTGGAGCGCGAAGACCGTGGCGATGGAGCCGGTGTTGGCGACCTCGACCGTATAGCGCGCCTCGCCCCCCTGGCCGGCGGTGACGGCGGAAGGCAGGGCGGTCAGGACCACGCCGCAGGACGGGCTCACGACGTCCTCGGGCACGGGAACCGGCGCATCCGCATCGACCACCACCTCGGCGAAGACGGCACCCTGGACCCCGCTACCGGCCAGGGCGGTCACGAAGAACTGGTTCGCGCCGACCCCTTCGGAGAGATCGGGTGTCAGGGCGAGCGGCACGTCGACCTCCCCGCCGGCGGGAACGATGACGCTGGGCAGCGGCGACGCCCAGGCGTCGGGCACGCCGCCCACGGCGAGATCGTAGGTTGCGGCCAGAGCCGTCGGGTTCTTGACCGTCACGGTATAGGCCGCTTCCTGCAACGGCGGCACGCTGCGGCTGGCCGGCGTCAGCGCTAGGATCTGATCGCTGACGACGGTCGCCGCGGGCACGGTGATCTGGCCGGTTTCGCCGGAAGCGATGGTGAACTCGACCGTACCGCCCAAGGCGACGTCCCGCGCCTCGCCCGGCTGCATGCCGGATAGCTCCGCGTCCCAGGACAGGGTCTCCAGCGTGCGAATACCGTTCAGCGTGCGCTCCCAGACAACGGCGTCGCTGGACGGCCCCGAAAGGACCGCGGTCGGGGGGATCGAGAAGCTTTCAGGATCGATCGTCACGCCGGTTGTTCTGGGGAATTGGATCCGAGCGGCAAAGCGCGTGCCGATCACGTCACCGATGTCGTATACGCCCAAGCCGGCGGTGCTGGGCGTGAAGAGCGTGTTCCCGACCACCTGCGATTCCTGCAGGATGGCCGGCGTGTTGATCGTGTTGAACGCGATGTTCAGCGGGTCGTTGGCGTCGACCAGGACCAGCACGGGCTGGCCGTTGAGATTGGCGCCGCTGACCGCAAAGAAGCCATTGCCAAGCGAGTTGATCTTGGTCCTGCCGCCGGCACTGACGTTGGTCACCAACGTACTGAGGATGACCGGGTTGGTTGGATCAGAGGCGTCAACGGTGGTGAGCGTCAATTCCCCGGTCAGGTTGAAATTGCCGGTCGATCGTCGGCCCTCGGTATTACCGGCGACTAGAAGCAGGTCACCGAGGGAGTCGACGCCCGTGGAGAAGACGGTACCCGGGATCAGCAGCTCGGCAGTCTCGAATAGGTTGGCCGGATCTGAGGTGTCGACAATGACGAGTCGGCCCAATCCCGACTGACCCGCACTCCCCGTGGACGTTGTGGTCGAGAGCAGGGCGTAGTTGTCGCCGAAGGCGACCGCCTGGTTCACGTTGGACGGCCCCCCGTCGGGCTGCGCCGCGAAGTTCTCCAGCGCATCGAGCAGGAAGGGGTTGTCCAGGTTGGTGAAGTCGAACGACCAGAAATCGCCGCGCTGGCCGACCAGCCTTCCGAAGCGGAAGAAGACCGTGCTCGTCGAGATGAATCCGAAGCCGTCCCTGAAAAACAGACTCGAGAGGAAACGGACGTTGGCGCTGGTCTGCGTGCGCAGGACGGGCGCAGTCGGATTGTCGAGCGCGAACACCAGGATCGTCAGGGCGCGCGCGTTCAGCGGCACCTGCCACATGACGACCAGGGTGCCGTCGACGATCTGGCAGGCCGCGAAGCCGGAGCCGTTGATCAGGCCCTCGCCGAAGGTGCCGACCACCTGCGGCGCGGAGGTGTCGGAGACGTCGAAGATGGTGATGTTCTCGGTGCCGCAGACGTAGGCGATGTTGCCGTTGATGGCCAGGCTGGTCGCCGTCGCCAGGGTGTCGACCTGGGCAAGCAGGTCGATGGTCGGATCGGGGAAGTCCACCAGGCTTTCGATCTCGAGGGTAACGTCCACCTGGCTGTCGCCCGGCGGCACGGTGTCCGGTTCGACCACCAGTTCCGCGGTCAGCGGCGCGCCGATGAAAAGGCTTCCCTCGCCCGCCGCGCCCGGAATCTCCAGGCCGTCCGATCCGAAGACGGTGACTTGGATGGCATAGGGCCCGACCGGGAGGCCGGTCGTGTCGAAGGTGCCGAGGTCGACCGTTTCTAGCGAGGCCAGCACCGACAGATCGGCGGGCACCGGCGCGGAGTCGAAGACAGGGTTTCCGATCTCGTCGACCACCCGGTAGGACAGCGTCACCTGGTCGGGCCGGTTCACGACGTTGAGCAGCTTGGCCGCGATCGCCGTGCTGACGCCCGGATCGACGACTCCGGGCGTGGCCGTCACGCCGACCACGTCGACCGTGGTGTCGCGAGCGGTGAAACTGCCGCGCACAGCGCGCGTGGAATCGGCCACGCCGGCCACGGCGACGCTCACGGTAAAGTCGAAGGGCAGCAGTTCGTCCTGCGGCGGCGTCAGCGTCAGGAAAAGCTCCTTGTCCGCACCGCCGGTCGCTTGGCCCGGCGCCAGGGAAAGGCTGGGCCGGTTGAACTGGCTGGTGAAGCCCGGCAGCAGGCCCTCGACCGAAGGCTCGTAGGTCGCGCTCGCAATGCCCTTGTTTATGATCGAGAGGTCGAAGCGCTGGGGCGTGCCGGGTTGCGCCGCGGCGCTGTCCGGCCGCAGCGTGAGAGCGAATTCCGTGCGTGCCGGCCCGCTCAGGTAGGCATCGAGGTCCCGCAGCGGGGCGCCGAGTTTATCGACCTCCTCGGCGACCTGGGTTGGACCGGCGGAAATGATCGCGCCGCGGATCTCGCTCAGCAGCTGCGCGAGTTCGATCAGGCCGCTGCCTTCGAGCTGGACGATGAGGCTCTCGAGCAGCGCGATCAGGCGGCTGCGCTCGGCAGTATCCAGGGGATCGCCGATAAGGTTGGTCATCGAGGCGGCCAGTGCGTCGAGCGTCGAGCCCAGGCCCTCGCGGCCGAGGTCGCGCGCGGCATCGGCCGCTTCGACCGCCGCGCCGGCGGCATCGGGCACCACCCCGATGGCGATTGATCCATCATTGGTGGCCGGATCGCCGACCAGGTCGGTGCCAAAGGTGGCGGTCACCGTGGCCGATACGGTCGAGTTGAAGGGCGCGGTCACGGCGGGTGTCAAGATCAGGTCCTGGGTTACGGTCGTTCCCTGTTGCAGCGAAACCGGCGAGACGAGGCCGGTGACGGCGACATCGCCGATGGTCGCGAGATCCAGGGTGACGTCCACCTCGTCGACGTTACCGACGCTGGTCAGGCTCAGGGTCGCCGCAACGGGCATGCCCGGCTCGGCGCTGGTGACTTCCGGCGAGATCGAGACCAGGACTCCGCGCACGCCCGGCACCACGAAGTCGACCACGGCGCTGTCCGTTACCGCGGGATCGCTGGTGCTGGTGGCCACGACCGTGAAGGAGACTGTCGCGCCGGGGGCCGGCAGCGCGCCGATTGGCTTCAGATAGACGCCGATCTCGCCGGCCGCGCCGGCGGGAACCTTGACCGTGGCGAGGCTGCTGGTGACCTCGTAGCCGGGTGTCACGTCGACGAAGGTGAGATCGAAGCTGTCGGTGTCGGGCCCCAGGTTGCGGACGTCGGCGAGGAAGGCCGAGGGAAGCTGCGCATCGTCGACCGGCTGGGTCAGCACGCCATCTGGCGCAGCCGCCACCGCGACTCCGGGCGTGGTTCCGGGTGTGGCGTCGGGCTCACAGGGCGCTGCCTGAATCAAAATGTCTGGGACCGGGGGATCGAAGAAGCCCCAAGCGAAAGCCCCTGTGAACGCCAAGATCCTTACCGTTCGCTTGTAGGCGATTGCGAACTTGAGGCGCGGTCCCGGGTTCAGGAAAAAGAAGGAGTTTATCGTCTTGCGATAAGTCTTCAGGGCAGAGAGCGCACCGCCCGCCAGAAAGGTTAGCTTGATATCCTGCGCGGTCGGCACTTCGCCCTTCTTTATGGCGTTCGGAATACCCGACAGAACCGCGCCGAAGCCTCCAAAGATGAAAGAGCCAAAGGCACTCACAACACCCAATCCGGGCGCGACAGCTTCCTGGGTTCTGTTGCTGATACCAAAGTACTCGAAGAGTGCGCCACCGCTACCGTCTTCAAGGCGGCCAACAACGACGCCTGTCTGCTCGTCGAACTCGAGCCAGCCCAAAGCCATTTTGCTACCGACCGCCACGGCTTGTTCAGGCGCAATCACGAACTTACCGTTAAGGGCAGCCTCGGTGATGCGGGCTTTCGCATCCTCGGAGAGACTCATTTCCTCGAGAACCTGCAGGGTCTCGTCATCTACCAGCTTGAGACCAATGCCCTGATCTGCCGCTGCACCAAGAATCGCAACGGCGGTCACCGGCTCTCCGTCAGGAGTGAACAAACTGGTCGCGAGACCCTCCAAGTAGTCGACGTGAACGACGCGCAGGTAGTTGAAGATTCCGGCCGCATCAGGCGTTTGCTGTGGCGCTGGCACGACCTGGACGGGATCGCGCAGGATATTCATCGAAAATGCGATCTCTGGGTCCGCAGCGTCTCCGCCAGAGGTTATGCCACTGACCACCACCCTCGGGCTGTCAAGGTATGAAACGACGGTCAGACGACTCTCGAGAAAGGCGTCGCCTAAGCCAAGGCCGAGAAAAAAGAAATCGTTCATCAGTCGTGTGATGGAAACGCCGATCTCCCGGGAAAGCTGCAATGCCTCTTGGATCGTGGCAACGCTGCCCGGATCCTGGGCATTCGGTGGCAAGGACTGGACCACCGGTACCAAGTCCTCTGCGCGCTGAGCCAAGGTCTGAAGAAGCGCTTCTTGGACCCCGACATCGCTTCCCGAATGACCGGGGATCACCGACAGAGTGAAGACATCGGACCCCGTAAAAGCAGGTCCCGATTCGTTGCCCAGCGTGACGCCTGAACCGCCGAAACGTCGCGCCGCGAATCCGATGCGGTCGAGGATAGTGTGCCGAAGCGACTCGGGGCTACCACCAGGTTTCCTGAGCTCGACATCGAGGAACACGCCTGTGAGAAACTGGCTGCCGAGAGGAAAGCTGGTGAAGAGCTCCTGGTAGGCGGTGCCCTCGATCGCTTCGTCATCCAGCGGTGTATCGTCTCCCTCGCCGACGACCAGGAGGGGCGTGTATGTGTGCGTTAGGTTGCTGAAGACGAGACCGCCGGAAGATTTCGTGTCAATCAGGTGCACGACCGAGAGCGGGACGCCGACCAACTCTGCCGTAACGAAGTCGGCCTCGATAACCGTGTTCAGGCTCGGATCGAGACCCGCCGAGAGCCCGAAGCTGTCAATCTGCTCGACATTGAGTCGAACTTTGACACTGTGCCGAAGCGCGTCCGGCATTTCGTCGAAACTCTCTTCGGCGACCGTGAAGAATTCGCCGAGGACCGACGTGCCGAAAGACGGATCCGCCGCGGTAAAGGCGCCGCCCTCTTCAAACTCGACCCATACATGATCACGGGTCTCGGCCAAAAGCGCCGGATCGTTCACCGGATCCGCCGGAACATCGCCGTCGGCAAGTTTCCCCACGACCCGGCAGACAGCTGGGAACATGCTCTCGATAAGTTCCGAGGCGAGCGTATCGGGCAGCTCACCGCGCGCATATCGAGCCCGGACTCCAGCAGCGCGCAGCAAAGCAACCAGCAAGTTTGCTTGATCGAGAGCATTGCCGGCCGTGCTCCACAACGTGCCTCGGGCGCCGCGCAACGAGCCGCGATAGACCTCAAAGCTGATTTCATCGCGCACAAACTCGAAAATCTGGGCGGGATCGTTGCCCAGCTCCGCTGCCTTGGCCACGATTAGTGGATCTTCGGCATTGGCATCCGGTGTTGCGGCAAGGAGGGGATCAACAGTCTGGGCCGATGCGGCAGACGGTCCCAGCGAGACGTGGAGTTCACGAGGCAGCCCGAGGAAGGATAGAGCCACCACAAGGGTAAGAACTGCAATGCGATGCGTTGCGAATTGCTCCAACCGTGACCGAGTCATTTCCTTCCCCCCTTTTCGGAACGACTAGTGCCCAGAGTTGTCAGGTTCGTGATCGAATTCCTTGCACGTTATGGGTGCCGCCCCCCTTGAAGCAGCAGGAACCTTGTCCAAACCGTGAAAAACAAGCGCGACGGCGGTAGTAAACGGCTACCGCCCTGCTGAGATCGAACGTTTTGTTCTGCTTGGAAAAATTACAGTAGAAGCGGGCCCGCCGATCCAGGCGACCTATCCTTTTCGACCCCGCTCGGTGCAACAAGAACAAATTCAGAACACCGTCTCTACTACATCAGTCAATGACACTGCTATCTATGGTATTAGCAGAATAGTGGGGTCGCTGACAACCAGGACATTTCTACTATAGCTCGATTGTCTGTGGACAACCGTAGACGCATTCCTTTCGAAGAAGGTTTCGCCCTTTACCACCTTTAGCAGACTCTCCGTCACGAGGACGCGCGCTTACGCCCGTGGTAATAATCTGCCGTCCGCCCTCCGAGATAATAAATAATGGCGATCTGTGCCAAAAGATCTGCAAGCCAAAGCCAGAAGAACTCGGCCACACGAAGCGGTTCGGGATAAAGGGGATGAATCAGGAGCCCCGGTTGCTCCGATGCAAAGTACTGCGAAGCGAAGAACAGACCGATGACCGCGGCAAGCGTAACCCCTATGAAGCCGAGAAGCGACCAAACGCCAGCAGTTATCAGAACCCATTCCCCGCGGCGCCACAGGAGAAGCGCCGCGACGAAAGGAGCAGTGATACCGAAAGCGATGTAGGTCGGGCTGAACGCAACCCAGTGCCAAAGCGTGACGCCTGCGCCCTGTTGCAGCAGGCTGATAACGGCGAGCGATCGGATGCTGATAGCAGCAACAAGCACAATACAGACCGTACGGCGATGGCGATCCAGAAAGCGCACCGCCGGAACTCTGGCCAAGGTTTCACCCATCAGCCGCCCGGCCTTCGAAAATGCGGCTAAGACCGATGCGAAGGCCCAGCGGAAGGGTGCTATCGCATAGAGCAACAGAGCCGCCAGCCGCCAAGCGAAGACATTCCTGACAACCAAGGGAGCAAGGCGCCGGACAGCCCGTGAAATCAGGCTGTCGATGGGTGGAAAAAGGATTACAGCGGCCACAAAAACAAGTAACGCGGCTTGAAGCCATACCCTGCCTGTCTCGCCATCTGTCGTCTGCACAAAGACGATCACAGCGACTATGGCAAGAATCCAAATCAGCCAACGCAGGGCCAGATCAGCACTGGCCCTCGTGCGCGGAAACGCCATTGTTCTACTCCAGCGCCTCAGCCGGCACTACTATTAACATGAGATACCCTAATTGCAGGTGAAATCGCAAACTTTCTTTACTTATGTTTCTTCTCAGGCACTCGTGATTTGACTTATCTTTGAGAAACATTGGACTTTCTGCAGTGAGGAAGGGAAAAACTGCAACGATCCGTATCAAGGGCATTCCAGCACAGGGTGCAACTGGCAAAAAATTGGCAGCCCCAAGAGGGAGAAGTTGACCAAACTTAATGCCCGAAGGGCCATCAGCGCCGGTAGCTCGATCCAATGTGGCACAAGGCCGACTGCCACCCCAACAGCAAGACCAATACTGACAATTCTAATCTTACCAAACAGCTAAGCGACCGCGAACTCGCCTTTTAAGGAGCCGGGTAGTGTTGAATCAGAGTAGAATCAACTCTTGATAGCAATTTACAAGCCGGCGGTAGGTCGACATATTGTCATCGCCCTTCGGACGAAATCGCCCGAGAGGACCGATTTGCGCTCCGAAAAGGCCAGGTAAGCGACCATGCGCCAGGTGATCGGCATCAGGGACAAACCGGTGTCGGTCCGAAATCCGCCGGGTCGAGCAGCTCGGCATCCAGCACCAAGGCGTTGTGATCTTCATTGAGGGTGTTGTTGAACTCCAAGGCGACCTGACCAAGCCGGTCGAAGACGATCGCGCGGCCTTCCGCCGGAACCACCACCAAGGTCCTGCCGTTGCCGTGGTGGCTCAGCGACCCGAGCGCCACGGTGGCGAAGTGATCCGCCGGGACCCCTTCGAGCCGCGTCACCTCACCCGTCACGGGGTCCGCCGACAGGATGCTGGACTTCCCGCCGGCGCCGTTGTTGAAGACGGTGATGTCGCCGGACGGCCGAAACTCGGGGTCGTGCTGGAAGCGCCAGGGATCGACCATTGACCACAGGACCTCGCCCGAGATCCGGTCGATGACCGCGACCATGTGGTTGTGCCTGAAACTGACCAGCAGATCGCCGGCGTCAAATGCAGGAAAGCTGCCCGCCATACGCGCATCGAGCGGTTCCACGTCGTTGGGGTGGAAGGGATCGCCTTCCATCGTCATGAAATTGAGAACGTCCTGGCGTTCGGGCACGAATGGCTCCTGGAACCCGAAGGCGGCCAGGTTTGCCTCGTTCAGGTTGATGATCGAGGTGAGCGAGTGGCGCTCCTCGATACTTCCGGTATCGATGTCGAAGAGCGCCATGTCGTGCTCGTGCAGAGAGCTCTCGCTCCCGACCCAGGTCCAGGCCCCGCCATCCGGGTCGAGGGAGATTTCATGGTGGCTCCACGCCCCGTTGTCCCAGATCACGGCGCCGCACGCCGAAATCCGCAGCAGGCCCCGATGGCGCGAATTCTGGGCGAAGTTCACCAGGATGCTCCAGTCGTCCAGGATCTTGAAGCGGGCGAAGCGGACGAAGTCCCCGTCAGCCAGGTTCCGCGCTCGGGCCACGACCGCCGTCACCGGCCAGGCATGGATCTCGCGCCCCTGCAGATCGAGCAGGCGAAGCGTGAAGTCACGGCCTTCAGGCTCCTTCAGGAGGACGGCGAAAAACTCGGAGTCGAAGTCGTCCGGGCTCAAGACGCGCAGCCCCGGCCCGGCACTGTTGTCGGGGACAGGGAAGATCGTGAACTCTGGCCACCAACGCCCGTTGGAAACCAAGTTGGTCAGGTGATCCCTGACACCGCGCATATCGCTCTTCAGCTTGACCGGCGCGGCGATAATGAGGAAGAGCAGGTAGGCAATAATGACGATACCCGTCGCCATAAGGGCGTATCTGATGGCGGGAGGGTATATCGGTGTCGACGCCTGCACTTCTCTATCCTCAAGAGCTGTCCGGTCGGCCGGGAGGCTGTCGAGGACGTGACGGCGACGAACCTGCGCGGCCCCGGCAGGCGGCCGTTCAGCCTCTTCGCTCGTGTCCGCGCAGCTTCCGTCCAGCGAACGCGCTGCGATGGTCAGCTACCGGGGTAAAGGCCGGCTTAAGAATCTGAGGAAAGCGCTCTCGATGATCTCGCTTCGCGGGCAGGCGACTTCACCCCCGGAGAGCTAGACTTTCGTTCCGTACGGAAAGAGCCCTTCTTCGCCAAAGCTTCGAAGGGCATCCTGCTTCGCTTCTAGGTCGGCAGCAAATCCTGCGAAGCGCGGAGCGCGAAGCAGGATGGCGGAGGGAGAGGGATTCGAACCCTCGATACCAGTTTCCCAGTATAACGATTTAGCAAACCGTCGCCTTCAGCCACTCGGCCACCCCTCCGCAAAACGAGCGGCTTATCACCACGACGTATGCGGCATAGGCCCTTACCTAGCCAGCGCGCCCCCGGCTGTCAACGCCCGAGAGCGGCCCCCTGACGGCCCGAGGCGGCGGCCCGGGATAGCGTCAATTCGAGGCAAATTTTCACAGTTTCTTAGCCTCCTGCGGCCACCCTTGATCAGGAGAAGGAACGGCAGGAGGCTGATATGTCGATCACCACACGTTCTCTGGAGACCCTCATCGACCTGGTCGAGATCAAGTTGAGCTGCATGGAAATCTACGACCGGGAGGATGCCCGCGAAGTGGCCAATCTTGAGAGCTGCCTGGACGAGCTCAACATGCTCGCCGGCCGCCCCAAGGCCCCGCGGCGCGAGAAGCCCGACCTGAGCCTGCGGCGTCCCATGCCGCTGCGCCGCCAGCGGGTCGCCACGGCCTGACCCCAACCCTACCTTAGCACCCACTTTCGCCTCGGCCCCGCTCAGAGGGCCCGGAAAGGCGCCTCAGGTGGCCGGAACCGCCATTCCGCGCACGACGGCCGGCCGCTCGGCGATCACGTCGTACCAGCGCTTCACCTGGGGGAATTCCTCCAGCTCGATCCCCTGCCACTCGTGGCGCGCCGCCCAGGGAAAGGTGGCGATGTCCGCCATGGAATAGTCCCCCGCCAAGAATTCGGCCTCCGCCAGGCGCTTGTCCAACACGCCGTAGAGCCGCCTGGTCTCGTTGGTGTAGCGGTCAACCGCATAGGGAATCTGCTCCGGCGCGAAGCGGCGGAAATGGTGGGCCTGACCCAGCATGGGCCCGAAGCCGCCCATCTGCCACATCAGCCACTGCAGCGCGGTCAGCCGGGCGACGGGCTCCGCCGGCATCAAGCGGCCGGTCTTCTCGGCCAGGTAGAGCAGAATCGCGCCGCTCTCGAAAAGGGCGAGCGGCTCGCCGCCAGGGCCCTCGGGATCGACCAGCGCGGGGATCTTGTTGTTCGGGCTGATCGCCAGGAACTCGGGGGCGTGCTGATCGCCCTTGCCGATATTGATCGGGTGGACCCGATAGGGCAGCTCGAGTTCCTCGAGCGCGATCGAGATCTTGCGCCCGTTGGGCGTCGTCCAGGTATAGAGATCCAGGGTCAATGTGTGCCTCCTCCTCGCCGCCAGCCCAAACCGCTGAGGCCGTTTCGGGCACACTCTAGCCGCGCCGCCCGACCCTGCGCCACGCCAATCGTGAGGGGGGTGCCTCTATTCAGGATGCCGCGCGGGTGCCGCCGTCCGGCCAGCCTTCCTTGTCGCCGTCGACCCAGGCCGCGACCTTCTCGAGCAGCTCGTCGCGCTCGACCGGCTTGGCGATGTAGTCGTTCATGCCGGAACCGAGGCAAAGGTCGCGGTCGTCTGGCAGAGCGTCGGCCGTCATGGCGATGATCGGCACCCGCTTTGACCAGCCGCCCAGCCCGCGAATGGCCTGCGTGGCCGCGCGCCCGTCCATCTCCGGCATGCGCACGTCCATGAGGATCGCGTCGTAGCGGGTCAGCCGGGCCGCTTCCACGCCCTCCGCGCCGTTGCCCGCCAGGTCGACCCGGTAGCCCGCCGCCGACAGAATGGCGAAGCCCAGCATCTGGTTGACCTGATCGTCCTCGACCACGAGGACCCGCGGCGCGTCCGACCGCTCAGCGCCTCCAGCCGTGACGATCAGCTCGGCGCTACGGGAATGCACGTCGTCGGACCCCTGCCCGGCGTCAGCGGCCGTGCCTTCGAGACACCACTCCAGGCTTTGGTGGCGCAGCGGCTTGGCCACGGTGGCGTCGAACGGTAGGTCGCCGCCCGGCTCGGCCAAGCGGGCGCCCCGCATGAAGGCCGCCTGCCACAAGCGCGGGGTCTCTTCCGCGTCCTTCGCCAGATCGACCAGGCGCTGTTGCTCGGCGGCCGGAAGCTCCTCGTCGACCACGATCAGGTCGGGTGTCGGAATCCGCACCAGGGCCTGGGCGGCGGCATCGGCGTCCGGCGCGACCACGGCCTGCGCGCCCAGCGCCTCGAGGTGTCTCTGCCAGAGATTGCGGGTCACCACGTTGCCGTCGACCACCAAGGCGCGCCGCAGCCAGGCCGGCGACGCGGGCCGCTCGACCATATCGAGCTGTCCATCGTCCAAGGGCAGGGTCAGCCAGAATGTGCTACCCCGGCCGGCCTCGCTCTCCACTCCGATCTCGCCGCCCATCATTTCGACCAGCTGATGACAGATAGCCAAGCCGAGGCCGGTGCCGCTCGGCCGCCCGGCCTGGGCGGCCTCGACCTGCCCGAAGCGCTCGAAGAGCCCCGCCCGGTCTTGCTCGGCGATTCCGATGCCCGTGTCGGCCACGGTGATTCGCAGCCTGAGAGGCCCGCCGCCCGGCGGCCGTTCCAGAGCCGCCGCCAGCGCTACGCCGCCGGACTCGGTGAACTTGATCGCGTTTCCGACCAGATTGATCAGCACCTGGCGCAGACGATTGGCGTCGCCGCGGAGCTGACGCGGCACGTCGGGGGCGACGAAGGCAGCGAGCGCGATGCCCTTCAGGTGGGCGGTCGAGCCGAGCAGCTCGGTCACCCCGTCGACCACCGGCAAGAGCTGGTAGTCGCGATCGACCAGCTCCAGCCGGCCGGCCTCGATCTTGGAGAAGTCGAGCACGTCGTCGGTGATGTCGAGGAGCGACTGGCCGGACCGTCGAATCGTCGAGACGTAGTGCTGCTGGGTCTCGCTCAGGCCGCTGCCCAGAAGCAGGTCGGTCAGGCCGAGAATGCCGACCATCGGCGTCCTGAGCTCGTGACTCATGGTCGCCAGGAAGGCCGACTTCGCGCCGTTGGCCGCCTTGGCCTCGGCGGTCTCCTGGGCGAAGCCTTCGGCCATTGCGGCGAGGCGTGCCGTCTGGTTCTCCAGCTCCGCGCGGGTCGCCTGCAGCTCGGCGATGTCACGCTGCTGGCGCGCGTGGGCCTGCTTCAAGGCGGCCTGTCCGCGCCGGCTGTCGCGCATGGCCGCGCCCAAGGCCAGGGCGGTCCCGATGACCACAACGAGGAAGCACTGCAGGGCGATCACGGTCTCGGCGGCCGAGGCGGCACCGAAGGGGCTGCCGGCCTGGAGACTGAGCCAGACCGCGTTGAAGCTCGCCATCAAGGCGACGGCGGTCGCGCCCGGCAGCTCGAAGCGGACCGCCGCCCAGATAATCAGGGGGAAGGTCAGATAGAGCGCCTCGAACCCGGTACGCAGTCCCGCCGCGTTGTCGAAGAGCTGGTTCTGGAACAGCGCCGCCACCAGCAACGCCGCCGCCTCGACATAGCGGCGCGGCGGCCATTGCCGCAGCCAGGCAAGCCCCTGGCCGAACCAGCCCACCAGGAAAGCCGATACCGCCGCCAGGCCAAGGGTCTCGGCCAGGAACCAGGTCAACCATTGGGTATGGAAATCGACAGCAAAGCCCGGAACCATGAGCAGGGCTGCCAGGGTACGGAAACTGGCATCGAGGGCCCCGCCGATGATCGCGGCGGCAAAGAGGCAGAGCAGCCCGTCGAAGCTGTCGGTCGGTGCGCGGGGGCCTAGATGGTGCCGTACCAGAAACGCTACCAGCGCGAGCTCTGCGGCCTTCGCCGCCGCGTGGACCAGGGCGGCCGGCAGCGCGACGCCGCGCTGGAAATCGACGCCGGCGCAGGCAATCAGGAAGCCCAGCAGGTAGACCCACCAGCGGTCGCGGCGGCTGACCAGCAGGACGCTCAGGACCAGGCCTTTGGCGAGCGAGAGGACCGGGGCCCCGCCCGGCGGAACCGCGAAAAAGGCGTCCAACTGGGCGACCAGAACGAAGGCGAGCGAGAGCAGCGCCGCGCTCCATAGCGTGGCGGCATCCAGGACGAGAATTTGGCGGACCAGCGCCCTCACTGTGCCTGCCCCCGGGCGATTGTTACGTTGTTGACCTACGGTCCGGAGTCTAGGTCGATCACGTGAAATACGAGTTAAGAGAATATTGACTATTTTTATTAGTATATGATAACTAATTACTTTCGCCTATATGAGACAAGCGCGGCTGTTCTACTTGGCGGAGGCCTTCAGGGCCGGCCGTCGAATGCCCGTTCCAGGTCGGCGATCAGGTCGTCGGCCGCCTCGATGCCGACGGACAGCCTGAGCAGATCGTCCGGTATCGGGCTCCCAGGCCCCTCTATGGTGGCCCTGTGCTCGATCAGGCTCTCCACCCCGCCGAGCGAGGTCGCCCGCTGGAAGACCCGGCACTGCGTGGCCACGGCCAGGGCCGCCTCGGCACCGCCGGCGACCTGCAGCGAGAGCATGCCGCCGAACCCGCCGTCCATCTGCCGCCTGGCGATCTCGTGACCGGGATGGCTGCCCAGACCCGGATAGAGCACGGCAGCGACTTCGGCGCGCCCGTCAAAATGGCGCGCGATCGCCAGGGCCGAGGCGCTGGCCTGGCGGACCCGCAGGTAGAGCGTGCGCATCCCGCGCAGCAGCAGCCAGGCCTCGAAGGGCCCGAGCACCGCCCCGTAGCCGGCGCGGTTGCTGCAGACCCCGGCCCAGAAGCTGTCCTCCTCGCGAACGGCCAGCGCCCCGGCCACCACATCGCTGTGGCCGTTGAGGTACTTGGTGGCCGAGTGCATGACCAGGTCGGCGCCGAGTTCCAGGGGCCGTGTCAGCACGGGGCTGGCGACCGTCGAATCGACCGCGAGCCGCGCCCCCGCGTCGCGAGCGAGCCGCGCGGCTGCCGCGATATCGATCACGTCGAAGGTCGGGTTGCAGGGCGTCTCGATCCACACCAGCTTGGTCTGGCCGGGCCGGATGGCCCGCGCCAGGGCTTCCGTGTCGGTGCCGTCGAAGAAGTCCAGGCCCAGGCCCCAACGCGCCGCGAAGTCGACCAGGAACTGACGCACCCCCCAATACATGACCCGGGGTGCAACCACGTGGTCGCCGGGCTCGAGCGCCTGCACCACGGCGGCCGCCGCTGCCTTGCCCGAGGCGAAGAGCCGGGCCGCGCGCCCCCCCTCGAGCCGGGCCAGCAGGGCTTCGGCCGCCTCGTAGGTCGGGTTCTCGTCGCGGCTGTAGCCGTGTCCCGGCGAGATCAGCCGATAGTGCTCGTCGCGCGCAAAGGTGGTGGAGGGCTGGATCGGCGGCACCACCCCGCCCGAGGCCGGGTCGACCGCGTGCAGGGCCTGGGCGGCCAGGGTTTCCGGCTGAAGCGCGGGCTCGTCGGACATGGGCGACTCCAAAAAACTTGTGCGGGTCGCCACGCCGTCCGGGCCGGACCCTGGTCTGCGCGCGAACCCGTTTTCCATCGCAGGGCTAAGGGCATAGTGCGCCAGGCATCCGACCGCGCCAAGGCGCTTCGGCGCGCGGCCCGCACCGGATCAGAAATCGGGCTGCGTGCGCTCGGTCTCTGGCTGGCCGTAGCCGAGCCCCCGGACAAAGGCGACGACGTCGCGCACGCTCGCGTCCCGGACTTCGGAGTCGCCGGCGGCATACTGCGCACCGGTCCTGATGCAGGCCCTGGCGGCCCGCTCGATCGCTTTCGCGCTGGTCAGTTGGGCGCCGTCGTTCAAGTCGGTGAAGGTGCCGTCGTTCCGCACCTCGAAACGGCACTTCGCGAAGCCGTCGGCGCCGGGCACCAGCAGGCGGAAGGGCAGCATGCTGTCCCAGCTGTGCACCGCGCCAGCATAGAGCCTGAAGCTGGCCTCGACGCCGGCTTCCCGCATCGCTTCGACCAGCTCGGCACAGTTCTCCCAGCCGACCCAGCGGTCTTCGCCGCCGGACATGACCAGGACCGGCGCATCGAAGTCGTAGGTCTCGTGGGTGTGGCAATAGGGATAGAGGGCGATGTGAAAGGCGAGGGTGAGATCGCCCGGCAACCGGGCCCGCTGGAAGCTCCGCTTGCCCGAGACCAGCGCGGCGATCCCGCCTTTCGACGAGCCCATGACCCCGATCCGCTCGGGATCGATGTCGGGAAGGCGCGCCAGGGCCTCGGCCGCAGCGAAGACGTCGTTCACGAGAGACGCCTCGGTGACGCTGTCCTGGCGGCCCACCGTGGTGATCACGCCGCGCGGCAGGAAGGCGTTGATCTGATAGGTCGCGAAGCCAAGCGACCGGAAGGTCGAGAGCCAGACGGTCTCGTGATAGAGCTGCGGGCCGACCGAACCGTGGATGTAGATGACCGCCGGAAAGGGACCGGGTCCGGCCGGCCGCCGCAGGATGCCGCGCACCGTGACCGGCTCGCCGCTGCCGTCGAGCAGGCCGGTGAAGCCCGCCCCGTTCGGGCTGGCGCTCTCGAAGCTCTCCAAGCTGACCGTGCTGCAGGCCGCCAGAACGCCGCAGACGGCGACAGCCCCGAGCCGGAGTCGCTTTGCCAGCAGTCTCACCTTCCTCGATCCGCTCCGCCAGGATGCCTTGCGAAGGGCCTGAATTGACGGAAGAACCGCTCACAAAGGGTTAACCGCCGTCCCGGGCGGCGGAGGCGGGGCTTAGATGTAGGTGCCGGCCAGGGTATACAGCCCGCCGCCCAGTCCCAGCTTGAAACGGGCGACGCCGGGCGCGGCGACGGCGTCGAGACCGCCGAGATCGAGCCAGCGCACGCCGCGCCGCTTGAGCTCTTCGATCGAGCGCCAGAGCAACAGGTGATGGGCGCGCAGGCGGCGCCCATCCGCGCCGCTCCAGCCCAACTCGTAGGTCGCGCTGCGCCCGTGGATGAACACCAGGGTGCCGGCGATGCGTTCGCGCCCCGGCGCCGTCGAGGCGGTGACGGTGAGAACGTCGTCCTTGCGCGCCATGGCCTTGGCGATCGCACATATCGTGGCGGCCGAAGGCGCGTAGTAGCCGCCGCGCCGCCGCTGGCGGTCAGCCTGCCCGACCAGCCAGTCGAAGGGCTGGCCGGTAGCGCCGACCCGCACCGACAGCTCGGCCTTCTCGGCCGACCGCAGCATGTTGCGCCACTTGCCTTGCAGCGCGGCTCGCAGCTGCTCGCCCGGCCGCTCGAGATCGATCAGCGAGGTCGAGTAGCCGGTAACCATGCGCCGCAGACCGCAGCCGCGCAGCGCGGCGTGGCTCTCGCGCGAGTCGGGCAGTTCCGGCGTCCAGACCAGCAGCTGGCGCCGACGGAGCGTAAAGGCCCGCCGTAAGGCGCGCAGAACCTCGCGGCGTTCCGCGTTATCGGGTTGAGGATCGAGCCAGACCGGCCCGCGCAGGATCCGCACAATGGCGAGCGGACCGGTATTCTTCTCGAAGGTCTGCACCAGGGCCCGGACACGGCCGCCCTTGAAAACGGCGCAACGCCGAACCCGGCATTGCCGCGTCAATGCGATCGCCGTGCCGAAACCCCTGGTTTGCTGCAAGGGCGCCAAGGGCGCGCGGGCCAGGAGGGCGTCCCACTCCGCAGGCTCGCAGAGATCCCAGGCCAGTTCGATCTTCGAGTCCAAAATGACGCACCTACCCGAGAACAAAGGCTCCCGAGGGTATGCGCGGAGATCTTTATAGTCTGTTAAGCATAAATACCGAGGATTAAGCCTGACCATGTTCACGGCTTTCAAGAAACCACCGGCAATACTCGGCGTTAGCATACCCCGGCGCCGTTTCACGGGCTGGGCCATCCTATACTTCGTGCTGTACTTCTGCCTGCCGGTCCTCGGCCTCTGCTTCCTGCTCGATCTGCTGTTCTATCTGCTCTTCACCCGCGCGCTCGGCTCCTGCTACGCCCTGCTCTGCCTCATGCAGTAGCCCGCGGTCCGGCGAACCGGCCGGCGTTAATCAGAGGATCTTCTCGAGGGCGTCGACCAGATGATCGACTTCGTCCAAGGTGTTGTAGTGCACCATGGAGATGCGCAGCACGCCTTCCTCCGGATCGACCCCGACCCCCTCGAGGCAGCGCGGCGCGTAGAAGTGCCCATGATTGGCCGCGATCCGCTCCTGGCCGAGAGCCTCGACCAGCTCGGCCGGCCGGCGCCCGGCGACCACGAGGGAGAAGGTCGGCAGGCGCGACTCCCCGGGCCCGCCGCCGATCACCCGGATCTCCGGCTTGCCCGCGAGGTAGCCGCAGAAGCGCTCGACGATCGCCGCCTCCTGCCGGGCGAAGAGGGCGAAAACACGGTCCAGGCGGCCGGCCAGAGTGTTCTCGGGCTGATCGAAGTGATGCCGGTACACCGCCTCGAAGTAGTCCGTGATCCCGCTCAGCGAGGCGACGGCCTCGTAGTTGAGGCCGCCCGGATTCAGCTTCTCCGGCAGGTTGTTCTCGTGAAAGTAATGGTTCTGGTTGCGGGCGCGTTCCATGCAGTCGCGCCGCGCAAAGAGGAGGGCGATATGCGGCCCGTAGATCTTGTAGAGGCTGAAGAGATAGAAATCGACGCCGAGCGCCTCGACGTCGATCGGCCGATGCGCCGCGTAGGCGACGCCGTCGACGCAGATCATGGCGCCCGCCCGGCGCGCCTCGGCGACGATCCGGGCGACCGGATTGATCTCCCCCACGATATTGGAGACATGGGGAAAACAGACGAGACGGGTTCGCTCGCCGAGCAGTGGTGAGAGGGCGGCAGGATCGAGCTGACCACTTTCCGGGTCGATCCGCCATTCCCGAACGACCAGGCCGAACTCCTCTAGCCGCCGCCACGCGCCGCCGTTGGCCTCGTGGTCCTGGTTGGTGACGACGATCTCGTCGCC